>DATLLB010000062.1:0-2900 GCA_035538075.1 Enhygromyxa sp. | reverse complement strand
GGTGAAGTAGCCGTGCTCGACGTCGACCTCGAGAAAGCCCGGCTCGGCCGGCGGCAGCACCACGGTCGGCGGATTCTCTTTGTCCCACGGGCACAGCTTGCGCCACCGCAGGCGACGGCGGAGGTGACATGGGTACTCGCGCAGCGGTGCGATCGAGCCCTCGGCCATGCGCCCGAGCCCGCCGCCGTGCAGCCACGTCGATCCGTCCTCGGCCGGCTCGACGATCACGCTCGTGTGCGAGTAGCCGTCGGCCAACCACTCGTCCGGCAGCGTCGCGTCGGCGTCGAGCTGCGGCAGATGCAGCAAGTACGTGCGTCCGTCATGGGCGCTCCAGGCCACCTCGGACGGGGCCATGCGTGCGCCGGACTCGTTGCAGACGAAGCGGACGACCAGGCGCAGGCCAGACGCACCGCTCTCGCGCAGGGCGGCGATCTCCGCGAAGCGATCATCGACCTCGGACGTGGTCGTGCCTGCGGCGTCGAGCAGCGCGGTCCAAGTCGCGACGCTGGGATCCGAGCCCGTCCAGCTGAGGCGCACCATCGGCTCGTAGATGAACACGCCAGCGTCGAGGCGGGCGGCCGCGAACTCGAGCGCGCATGCGGTCCCGACGTCGACCACGTCGCTGCTCGAGCCCTCGACCACGACGCCGCCGTGAAGCACCACGGGGCCGCGGCCGGGCGTGGGCGGCAGACGAACGATGCGATCGACGGAGGTCGTCGGTCGACGAGCTGGCCACGCTGCGGCGGGACCGAGCGCGGCGAGGTGGTCGAGATCGAGCGTGCGCTGGCCACCGTCGACGAGCAGCGCCACGTCGGCCTCGCCGGCGCCGTTGCTCTGCGCGGACACCAAGCTGCCGTCGCCCGCGAGGTAGAACCACCGCGTGCCGAAGATCCAGGTCGGCGGCAGCTCGACCACCAACGCGCCACGCAGATAGCCACGCAGCTGCAGCGCTTGATCCTGGCTGGCGAGCCGGGCGGCTGCACGACCGCCCGCGATCGCGATCGTGGCGCCCGGGAAGAAGCAGCCGAGCCCGGTGCTCGGGGTCAGGCGGATCATCACGACCGTGTCGGTGGTGGTGACGGTGCCGGTGTTGACTGGCGTGTCGTTCGGGACGCCGCCGCCGTCAAACTGCAAAGTCGTCCGGACCTGCACGCCGCTGGCCGTATCGGGGATCTCGCTGACCAGATCGATGTTCACGACGCACAGCGAGACCACGGCCTCTTGCGTCCAGCGATCGCGCGCACGGTCGAGCACGGTCAGCGAGACTTGGCCCTCGGCGAGCTCGTGCTCGGCGGGCAGCTCGCTGGCGCCCCGCTCCTCCGTCTCGGTCTCTGCGATCGCGGCCGGCAGCGAGGCCACGCGGACGGTGAATCGTCCGGCGCGATCGAACCAGTCGCCGGGCCGCGCGGCGAAGTGCATCGGTGGGATGCGATCGCTGTCGAGCGGATCGTCGACGCCGGTCGAGCGAGCCAGCAGCGGCGAGCGAACGCCGAGCGGATGCACGGCGAAGCGGACCCCGGCGCTGCTCTCGGATCGCTTCCACGCCGTGCCTTCGGACACCGGCCAGGTCTTGCTCGGGTGCCGCCAGTGGACGAGGTGACGCGGATGGTACTTGCCGGTAGTGGCCGTGATCGCCCGAATGTCGACGGCGTGGTGCATGCGATCGAGCGGTCCGTGACTGGTCTCGGCGACGATCGGCGGACGAAGATCGGCGCTCACCCGCTCGAGCCGCAGGATGTCGAGATCTTGGGCGAGCTGGACGTGCTGCCAGCCTTCGTGCAGGACGACGAGCTCGTCGGCCAGCTCGCGCGCCATCTCTTCGAGCATGACGGGCGTGCCCTTGCGTCGTCGCCACGCGATGGTCCCTCGCACGTCGCGGCGGTTGGCGTCGGCGTCCGGAAACAGCAGCTTGGTCGCGACCAAGTCGGCGAGCAGCGCGATCGCTTCGTCGCCGCAGGTGTCGATGAACAGATCCGCGTGCAGCTCCTCGATGTTCTGGCGGATCAGCGCGAGCGGGGCTGCGAGCACAGACAGGAAGCGGCGCAGCTCGTGCTCGCCGCGCGACTCTGGCAGCTGCTGCCGGCCTTCTACCGCGTGCAGGATGAGCCGCCGCGCGGCGACGAGCTCGCGAGTGTCGGGATCGTAGGGCCAAGCCGTCATTGCGCGGTCTCCATGGTCGTGGTCAGCGAGAGGTTGTCCGCGTCGAGCTCGAGCCACTGGTGAACATCGACGAGCAACACATCGTTGAGCTTGGCGACCAGCTCGTTGGGCGTCAGCGCGAAGTGGGTGACGCGAGCTCGACCGACACCGGCGACGCGCGCGAGCGCGGCGTAGACCTGGCTCAGGTGGGCGGCTTGGCCAAATTCACGCGCCGCGAAGCCGAACAGCTCGAGCAACGCCGCACGCACGGCCTCCTCGACCAGCTGGCGCTGGTACGCCGCGTCGATCTCCACCTCGAGCTCGATGTGGACCGCGATGGCCTCGGGGTCGCGCAGCGTCAGCTTGCAGCTGCGATCACGGCGGGCTTGCAAGAACGCGACGAGGGCACTGGCGTCGGTCAACGGATCGCCGTCGGCGTCGGCGACCACCAGCACCACGCCTTCGCGGATCGAGTAGCGAGCGTTGGCCCGCGCGACCCCGGGGTACAAGAGCGCGAGCGCGGCGTGATCGGCCGCCGACACGGCGCGGTCGAAGGTCTGCACGTAGCGAGTGGCTTCGCGGCGCAGCGCGTCGTCATCGGCCGGGTCGGTCCCGCCGGCGATCGCGACCGGGTTGCGAACCGCCTCGATCAGCGCGTGGGTACCGAGCAGCTTGCTCACGCGACCGGCGTCGACGTTGCCAGCGAGCCCGAGCCCGACGCGATACTCGGCGACGATGTGGCGCTTGCCCTTGCTCGGCAC
>DATLLB010000061.1:0-3798 GCA_035538075.1 Enhygromyxa sp. | reverse complement strand
GGCCAGCATCACGCCGAGCGACACGCCGTGGGCAGCACGCAGGGCGGCGCGCTGCTGGGCGTCGCCGCCACCCGTGCTCAGGTAGTCGTCGCGCAGGTGCGGGTAGCCGAGCAGCAGCTCATCGGCCCCTTCGCCGGTCAGGACCACGCGATAGCCGTCGGCGCGGACCCTCCGGCTGAGCAGGTACTTGGCCGGCAAGTGGGCATTGATCGAGGTGCCCTCGGAGAACCACACCGCGTCGGGCAGCGCCTCAACCAGGTCGCGCCGCGAGACTCGAACAGGGCGAAATTCACCGCCGAGCATATCTACGGTCGCGCGGGCGAACTGCTCTTCGTTGTAGTTCTCGCGATCGATGCTCTCGTCGAAGGTGACGGTGTAGTACGAGCTGACCACGCCGGCGTCGCGAGCAAAGCCGGCCACGGCGCTCGAGTCGATGCCGCCGCTCAGGTAGAAGGCCACGGGCACGTCGGCGCGCAGGCGCAGGCGCACGGCCTCGGCGAAGCGGGCCTCGAATTCCTCGGCGATGTCCTCGGGCGAGCGCGCGTGTGACTGCAGGGGCGTCTGGTAGAGATCCCAGTACTTGCTGATCCGCGCCACACCCTCGCTCCACACCAGCATGTGGCCGGGCTCGAGCATCTCGACGCCGGCGAAGAAGGTGCGGTTGGGCGGCACGTACTGCAGCGTGGTCGCGTCGTGGACCGAGCGTAGATCCCAGCTCGGTTCGACCTCGCCCATCGCGAAGAGGGCCTTGGCCTCGGACGCCAGCACGATGCGCTCGGCCGTGCGGTGAAAGACAATTGGCTTGATGCCGAAGCGATCGCGGACGGCCAGCAGCACGCGGTTGTTGGCGTCCCACAGCACCGCCGCAAACTCGCCGCGGAGGAAGTGCACACAGCGGGCGCCGTAGCGCTCGTAGAGGTGCACGAGCAGCTCCGAGTCGCTGCGCGTGGCAAAGCGATGGCCCGCCGCTTCGAGCTCGGCGCGCAGGCGGGCGTCGTCGTAGAGCTCGCCGTTGACGACCGCCCAGATGGTCTTGTCGTGGTTGCAGAGCGGCTGGCGGCCGCCCTCGGGATCGACGATCGCGAGGCGCGTGTGCCCGAGCGCGACAGTCTGCGCGTCGTTGACCCAAACGCCGCTGCCGTCAGGTCCGCGGTGGTGCAGGGCGCCGACGCTGCGGTGGAAGGCTTCGAGCGAGACCGGCCGCTCGCGCGAGACATAGGCCGTGATGCCGCACATTCCGGGTCACCGACTAAAGCGCGCGTGCTCGCGATCGCCAGGGCGGAATTGGCTGAGATCGAACGAGCGCTCGAAGTAGCTGTGCAGGCGGCTGGCGAGGTCGCCTTCGCCGTTGACGATCGCCGCGACCTCGGGTGGGAGCTGCTCGTTGCGCAGCATGTCGCGCTGGGCCTGCCAGACGTGGGCGTAGACGTCGGCGTACATTCGCTCGAAGCGCTCGAGGCCCGCGCTGGTGCCGACGTAGAACCATGCGATCGCCTGCGCGAGCACGCGGCAGGCCTTTTGGATGGCGAACTGCAGCTCGCCCGGCGTGTTGATGGTCGCGATCTCGCGCAGCGAGTCGACGTCGACGATGCCGCCGTCGAGCACGAGGTTCTGCGGCATCAGGCAATTTCCGCGCCCGAGGCTGGCAGGATCGGCCGGCAGCCAGCCGAGCGCGAGCATCCGCGTGGCCGTGCGCAGCCAGCCGTCGACCGCGTGGGCGATGTCGGTCTCGGCCGCGAGCCGGCGCTGGCGCTCGGCGTAGCTGATCCCGTCGGCCGTGGTCGCGGCGTTGGGGATCTGCAGGTGCATCACGCGAATCGGGACGGAGGGGTAATAGTAGATGAATGTGCCCATCCCGCCCTGCAGCTGATCGTGCACAATCTGCTTGGTCTTGCGCGACAGCCAGGGCTCGAGCATCGCGTAGACGCGGTCGCGCAGCTCGTCGGGCCACTTGCACGCGAGCAGCGGGAACGGCACGTGGGCGAATTCACCGTAGCGCTCGATGTGGGCCAGCTGGTAGCGGGAGCACAGATAGGCCTCCTCGAGCGCGTCGGCGAGCGGGTGCACGTTGGGCGGCTTGCCCTCGGCGACCGGGAAGCGCTCGAGCTGATCCATCATGCAGACGTCGTCGAGGATGTGGCGCTCGGGCCCGCCCAGCGACCACGTGAAGATGCTCCACGTCATGCGCAGGCGATCGATCAGCTCGGCGAAATTGTCCGCCCACACCTCGGTGCCCTTGATCGCAATGCTGCCTTCGGCGTGACCGGGGAGCAGCTTGGGGAGATCGAGGTAGAAGGCGCGGACGTGGCGATCGGGCCGGGTGACCGGGCCGGCCTCGCCGTAGTGCCAGTCGACCTGCACGGGGACGTGCTCGCGCAGCTCGCGAGTGAGCTCGGCGACGGCGGGCAGCTTGGCTTGCAGCGCCTTGAACAGCTCGGGCGCGTGATCTTCGAGGTGCCAGTGGACCTCGCCGGGGATCAGCCGCATGCCGGGCAATGAAGCGATTTGACTGATTGACGTGCTCATGAATCGATCAATTGGGGCGGGGCAGAACATCACGCAATTGCTCGACGCAGGTCGCCAACCAATCGAATGAGTCGATCACGAAATACTGCGCCTGAAACTCGGCGCGCTGGTGTGGTGAGCCGACCATGGTGCGGACGTCGGCGGGCAGGCGCTGCGGGCCATCCCCGAGCGCCCAGTCGAGCTCGCCGCTCGACGACAGCAGCCCGGCACCGTAGGCCTTGATCACGCCGTCCTCGGCGATCAGCCCGAACTCGGTCACCCACTTGTTGAAGTTGGCGATCGAGTAGACCCACTGCTCGTTGTCGATGTGCTCGAGCGCGAGCCGGCTGAGCGCCTCGAGGTAGGCGCGATAGCGTGGATTGACGAGCAAGGCAGTGTGGCCGAACACGTCGTGGAACATGTCCGGGCGCTTGCAGTGATCGAGATCCTTCATGGTGCGCAAGAAGGTGGTGGCCGGCAGCGTGCGCTGAGCGGTGAGGCTCAGGTACTCGGCCGGCGGCAGGAAGTCCTCGACCTCCTGCAGGCGCCAGCCGGCGACTTCGGTCAGGCGCGCGCTCATGGTCGAGAAGCGCGGGATCTCGGCCGCCGAGAAGCCGAGCTGCTCGAGGTCGTCGTAGTAGCGGGCGTAGACGCGACCACGCAGGAACTCGAGCTGACGGCGATAGAGGATGTCCCAGACCTGGAAGTGCTCGGGCGTGTAGCTCTCGTACGCCTGCGTCAGCATGTCAGCCCGTCATAACCCATTCGCGTCAGCCATTCACCCGCAATCGCATGGAAGGTCGCGAGCTCTTCGGCGCTCAGATCGGCGCGATAGCGGCCAATCGCGGCTCGCGTGATCGGCTGGCTCACAGCCTCGACGCTGGGATGGCGGTACGGGTTGGCGAGCAGGTCGTGATGGGCGGCGGTGTGATCGAGGACGCCTGGGTGCCAGTCGAGCTCGAGGAACGCGAGCAGGCGGCGCAGAGTGGCCTCCGGATCAGCGATCAGATCTTCGTAGCGAAGCTCGTGCACATCACCTGTTTCCACCAGCGATCGCGTCTCGCGGATCAGCTCGGCCCAGCCGTGCGCGGCGTGGGTGATGCTGGTGTAGTAGAGGTGGCGATCGGAGCGGAGGTGCGACGCGGCGACGTCGCGACCGTCGCGGACGATCTGCACGAACTTGGCGCGAGGCCAGAGCGCGGCGTAGTCGGCGTGGTGCAGCAGCTCGCGCTGGATCTTCAGGCCCCAGCGCCGTGCTCCGGTCGCGCGGCGGCGAGCCTCGCCGATCGCGTC
>DATLLB010000060.1:0-6720 GCA_035538075.1 Enhygromyxa sp. | reverse complement strand
ACGATCAACGCGGCGAGGAAGTCGACCACGTCGGTCGACGGCAAGCGCAGGCGCTCGTCGGCCTGGGCACCCGTGCTGGTCAGGTGCGGCTCGACGACGTAGAGCCGGTTCATCTTGTCGGTGTCGCCCGGGGCCCCGAGCTTGCGCTTGCGCGCGAACTCGCGGGTCAGACGGACGTGATCCTGGTCGACGCCGAGGAAGTCGGAGTCGGCCGCGACGATGACCTTGGCCTCCTCGAGGCTGTGGTAGTAGCGAGCGCCCTCGCCCGCCGCCATCTCGGCCGCCCGGATCGCGTTGATCGGGTAGCTCGGGTCGCAGAGCACGACCTTGGCCTTGGGGTAGGTCTGCACGAAGCGCTGCTGCGCCGCGCGGAAGCTGGGCGAGAGGCTGCCCGGCACGACCAGCGCGAGCCCCTGTCCGCCGGCGGCGTGCAGGTCGGCGAAGGTCTCGGTCAGCTGCGCCCAGGCGTCGCCCCAGGTGGTCTCGACCTGCTCGTCCCAGTCGATGCTGAGCTC
This sequence comes from Enhygromyxa sp., assembly GCA_035538075.1. Taxonomy (GTDB): domain Bacteria; phylum Myxococcota_A; class Polyangia; order Nannocystales; family Nannocystaceae; genus Plesiocystis. The sequence goes on along the minus strand of DATLLB010000060.1, from coordinate 6,205 downwards.
GGTGACCTCGCGGCCGTCCTCGCCCACGTAGATGTTCCAGCGGCCGTTCTTGACCCGCTCTTCACAGCGCATCGCGGCCGCATCGGCGGCGTCGACCGACTTGCTGTGCTCGAGCGTGCGCTCGCGCAGCCGCACGCAGAGCCCGTGCGCGACGTCGGTCTTGGCCTGCTCGCCCTGACCCGGGGTCACGAACACGTGCCCGCTGACGGTCTTGGACATGACCTTGGTCGAGCGCTCGGGATCGTAGAGGTTCAGGATCGAGGCCTGCGCGAACACGTCGGTCGCCCCTTGCGATCCGGCGTGCTGCGGGTTGCCCTCGATCTTGGTCGGGCGACCGTCATGGCTCTCGACCAGCAGACCCTGGACCGTTCCGCCGACCTGGTACGCGGTCGCGTAGTAGACCGGCATGCCCGGGATCCGATCCTCGGGCCGCTTGGCGAACGGCATGATGTGCTGTTCCGGCTTGCGCACGCAGCCGGTCGAGGTCAGGCCCGCGAGCGCCGTCGAGGCGCCGAGGATGCCCATGAACTTGCGCCGCGAGGCGCCGCCCTCGACCACGAGCTCGTCCGCACCGGGCCCGAACTCAGCGTCGGCCGGAGCGTTGGAGCCCAAGACGTTGAGCCGCGTCTTGCGACGCTGCACACCACGCCAGTAGGCCTTCAATGACTCGTTTGGCTTGTTGCTCATCGGTGACACCCCGAGCAGTGGACCGGCGGCGACGGCTGACGCTTGCGCTCCGGATCCTTCGTGTAATCGTAGGTGGCCTTCTCGGGCGACTCGTCCCAGTACATGTTGGTGACCTGGTCGAGCGGCCGGAGGTTGGGGCCGGGATCGCGGTGACAGTCGAGGCACCAGCCCATCGACAGCGGCGCGTGCTGTTCGACGACGACCATGCCATCGATGCGACCATGGCAGGTCGCACAGCCCACGCCGGCGGCGACGTGCGGCCGGTGATCGAAGAACGCGTAGTCGGGCAGCATGTGCACGCGCACCCACGGGATCGACTCACCGGTCTCGAAGCTGGCGCGCACCATGCCGAGCCGCGGGCTGTCGGTCTTCACCTGCGAGTGGCAATTCATGCAGGTCTGCGTGGGCGGGATCGCGGCGTGAGGCGCTCGCTCGACCGTGTTGTGGCAGTACCGGCAGTCCATGCCCATGTCGCCGGCATGCAGCGCGTGGCTGAACGGCACCGGCTGCTTGGGCCGATAGCCTGCGTCCGTGTACAGCGGCGACCACCAGTACCAGATGCCGAAGATGAGGAAGGCCCCGAGCAGCGGCGCGAGCACGCCGACCGCGAGGGGGATTTTATTTGTCCAGCGGGGAAAGATGGCCGGCACGACAGTTCACCTTTCACGAGCGGGCGACGAGCACGAAGTACGTGCGCGACCGCGGGTGAGCGAGGGGTCGAAATTCGTGGAAATTCGCGCCCACCGGGATGCTTCGGGCGCGGAAGCTATCAGCCGGTGGACCTGGAGGCAACGGGTCATGGTCGAGCCTCCTGCCAGCGGGGCGAGAACGTCTTGATGTAGTCCGCGAGCGCGGAGAGGTCGTCGTCGCGCATGCCCTTCCACATCGGCATGCCGCGCTCGGGGACGCCTTGTCGGATCCGCTCGACCAACGCGTCGTGAGTCGGGAGTTGGCCGGGCTCGACGAACGAGAAGTCGGCCGCGCGAAAGTCTCGCGGTGGGAAGGCGAGGCTGCGAGCGGCGGGCCCGTCCCCTGCCCCGGATTCACCGTGGCAAGACACACAATGCACGCGGTAGAGATCGCGCCCTTGGTTGAGCGTCTCGGCCGAGACCTCGCGGCCGCCGAGCGTCATCGGCTCGGTGAACGCGGCCTGCTTGGACTCGCAGCCGGCCAGGCCGGCCATCGTCGTCATCGCAACCATGATCCGCGCGGCCATCACTCGCCCTCCTCCACACGGATCGTCCGCACGGTACGGTGGTAGAGCTCGGCCAGGCCTTCGTCGTCGATCGAGTAGTAGCCGCGGATCTGCCCGAAGCGGTCGACCAGCGCGAGCTTGGTCGAGTGCGCGATGTCGTAGACGCCTGGAGAGGTTTCCTCGGGGTCGCCGACGGCGAGCTTGAAGCCGTCGACCACGAAGCCCTCGATCGCCGCCTCGTCGCCGGTCAGGAACCGCCAATTGTCGAGGTCCGCGCCGATCTTCTCGGCGTAGGCCGCCAGCACCTCCGGCGTGTCGGTCTCGGGATCGACGGTGACGGTGATCAGCTCGACGCGATCGCTCAGCTTGGAGCGCTCGATCTGCTCCTGGAACATCAACATCGCGCGGCTGATCGCCGGACAGATGCTCGGGCAGCTCGTGAACACGAAGCCGACCACGTAGGTCTTGTCGGCCGCGAGCAGATCCTCGCGCGTGAACGACTCGCCCGACTGATCGACCAGCGAGAAGGCCGGCACCTCGCCGATCACCTCAGGCGCAGGCGGCCGCCGAATCAAGAACGGCCGCATCAAGGTGATCATCAGGAAGAAGAACAGGATCCCGATCACCCAGATGTGCTTGCGCAGGAACTTGATGTAGCCCGGCGGCTCGGCCCAGGGCTCTTGCAGGGGCCCAGCGCCCGCGCTCGACTCGCTCGCGCTCACAGCTGCGCCTCCTGAGCGAACCACAAGAGGTCGACGACCAGCGCAACCGTGAGCGCAGGCAGGTAGACCAGTGAGAGCACGAACAGCTGCCGAGCCCAGCGAACATCCTCTTGCGAGCCGAGCCCAAGCAGCGCCTGAATCAGAAACGCCGCGCCCAGCACGATCGCGGCGACCAAGTAGACCGGGCCGGTCACGCCCAGCGGCGTGAGAGCGATGCTCACCGGGATCAGCAAGGCCGCCCACGCGATCGCCTGGACCTTGGCCACCGTCTCGCCGCGCACGACCGGCACGCAGCGGATGCCTGCGGCCGCGTAGTCCTGCTTGCGGAACACCGAGATGGCCAGGAAGTGCGGCATCTGCCAGACCAGCAGAATCGCGAACAGCACCGCGCCCGGCAGATCGAGCGAGTTGCTGACGGCCGTCCAGCCGAGCAGCGGCGGCACGGCCCCGGGCACCGCTCCGATCACCAGCGCCAGCGGAGTCACGCGCTTGAGCGGCGTGTAGACCAGCACGTAGCTGAGCAGCGCGAACGCAGCGAGCCCCGCCGTCAGCAGGTTGGTGCCGAGCGCGAGCACGACCATCGCCGCGACGCCGAGCAAGCCCGCGAACGCGCTCGAGGCCGCGACGCCAAGCCGGCCGGCCGCGACCGGACGCGTGCGCGTGCGAGCCATCTTGCGGTCGCCTTCACGCTCCCAGATCATGTTGAAGGCGTTCGCCGAAGCGACCGCCAAGCCCGATCCAATCAGCGCCGAGACACAGACGATCCAGCTCGAGGACTGTGGGGCCAGCCACAATCCACCGGCGGTCATGATCAGGCACATGCGAACGATGCCGGGCTTGGTCAGCGCGACGTAGTCACGCGCCCGCCCCAGCCGATCGCCGCGGCTGGCATGCCGGTCGATGTCCGCTCGAGCCCTCACAGTTGGACCGCCTGTTGCCCTGTTCGGCAGAAAGAGTCAATGGCTCGATATGCCTCGGCGCATGCGCACTCGCGCTTGTTGAGGCACGCCTCGCCCCGTTCTTCGCAACGGGCGTACACCCATCGGCCGCTCTCACCCGCGGTTTCCGCCGTCCGCGCTCGCTCGCGCATCGACTCGGTTGGTTGATGCACGGCCGAGTCGGGGTCGAGATACAGCTCACACGTTTCTTGCCGGTCGCGCGCCGACAGGCAATGGAACATCAAGACCGAGACGCCCTGCAGACACACCGCGGCGTTGGCCTCCTGCTGATCGCACTCGCCGTACCAGCTCACCGCCTCGTCGATGCAGCCTTCAGGCTCGAGCTCGGCACCGATGCGATCCATCTTGGCGACGCCCTCGGCCACCCAGCGCTCCGAATTGGCGTAGCGGCGATACGCGAGCGTGCCGACGATCAGCGTCACGATCACCAGCAGCCCGAACACCAATTTCAAGCTCGGGCCGTCGGTCTGCCGCGCATTGTTGGCGGCCGATTGGGTCTCGGGACCCTCCGTGAGCCTCGCCACGCGCCGGGGTTCTACAAGGCCACCAGAGCAAGGTCAACGCGGTGGGCACCGGCAACGTTTGCGAGACTCGGCATTTTCGATCGCACCTCCCGCCCTTCGCCACACCGATTTCGGTTCGGGTTGCGACCGCTCGCACCGACGACAAGAATCCCGCGCGGTGGCTGTTCCTCCACACGGACATTGGTGGACGATCGCTCCGAACTTGCTCGGTCGTTTGCGCGCAGCGCCGGCCGGGGACGCGCCGTGGTCGATCGTCGTCCCCGATCCGCGACCGGGCGCGGCCGAGCGAACCACGCTGGTCGGTGCGCTCGGCGGTCCACGCCGCGGCGAGCTGTACTTGCTCGTGCACGGGCTCGGAGGCGACGCCGACAGCCCGTACATGATCGAAGCTGCGAGCGCCTTGCAGGCGCAGGGCTACGCGACCTTGCGCCTGTCGATGCGCGGCGCCGGACGAAGCGGCGCCGACTACTATCACGCCGGGCTTGCGAGCGATCTGATCACGGTGCTCGCCGATCCTTCACTCGCGGGCTTCGAGCGGGTGTTCGTGCTCGGCTTCTCGCTCGGTGGTCACGTCAGCGTGCACCTGAGCTTCCTCGCCGAGCGCGACCCTCGGGTGGCGGCGATCATCGCGATCTGTGCGCCCCTCGATCTCGAGCGCAACGTGATCGAACTCGACACGCCGAGCGGCTGGATCTACCGGCGTCACGTCCTCAACGGGCTCGCGAAGATCCACGCCAAGGTCCACCCCGGCCAGACCCGACGCTTCACGACCATCCGCGAGTGGGACGCCGCGACCATCGTGCCGCGCTACGGGTTCGAGAGCCCCGAGCACTACTGGCGCTCGCAGTCGGCCGGTCCGCGGCTGCGCGAGGCTGGAGTGCCGATCTTGTACGTCGCCACCGAGAGCGACCCGATGGTCCCGGCCGTGACCGTCACGCCACATTTGCAGCGAGCCGGCAGCTCGATCGACATCCGCTGGGTTCGTCGTGGCGGCCATGTCGGGTTCCCGCGTGACATCGACCTCGGGCTGCCGGGCGAGCTCGGGCTGTTTCCGCAAATCATGAGCTGGACAACCCGGAAGCTGTGAGGCGTGCTGGAGAGCGGCGATTTGCCTAGTGGGGCAAATTTGCAAGACCAGGCGCGCTCGTCGGGCTTGCCAACTCGGACACGAGCACACGACACTCGTGCTCGGGTTATCGCTAGTCATGACCAAGCGCTTCGTCTCGATGTCGTTGTTCCTGCTGGCCGCGTGCTCTTCGGGCGCCACCGACGACTCGCCGAGCTCGTTCTCGGCCAGCTTCACCGGCAACACCACCGCCGAGGCCGAAGGTGACGGTGACGGCGACGAAGAAGACACCGCGGGCGATGGCGATCCGACCGGCGACGGCGATCCGACCACGATGGGCGACGGCGACGGCGATCCGACCACGATGGGCGACGGCGACGGTGATCCGTCCGGCGACGGCGACGGCGACGGTGATGGCGACGGCGATCCGTGCCCGCTGATCTGCGACGGCCAAGCCGACAGCACCCCCGTCAGCTGCAGCGCCCCCTACGTCATCGGTCGCACCAACGCCAAGGCCGGCTTCTTCTATGGCGGCAGCACTCAGGCCGCGATGGACAACGACAACGAGCGCTGCGGCCCCAACGACGATCCGGCCAACTGGGACTCCGGCCGCGATCACTTCTTCCGCATCTACCTGGTCCAGGGCGACGTCATCACTGTCGTGCAGAACCCCAACGGCTGGGACGCACGCTTGAAGATCCACGACGAAGCCGATTGCATCGGCGACGCCAAGGAGTGCAGCACCGAGGCCGATCCAGCGGAGATCATCGAGTACGAGGCGCCGAAGACCGACTGGTTCACGATCGTCGCCGACGGCCAGAGCGCGGGCTTCATGGACTGGGGCGACTACACGCTGACCGTCGACTTGGTCCAGGGAGCCAACGTCGACGAGTGCTCCTGTCCGTGAGCCTGTGATCAGTCCAGGTCTTCGGCGAGCAGCAGACCGCAGCGCCGAAGCTCGCGGGCCACGAAGGGCGACTCGCGCTCGAGCCAGCGCAGGTCGACCCTGCCAGTCTGGTAAGCGAGGAAGTGCTTGCACCGGAGCTGGCGGC
>DATLLB010000059.1:0-9798 GCA_035538075.1 Enhygromyxa sp. | reverse complement strand
GTGTCGTCCCGACCCTCAGACAGTCCTCGCCGCTGACGAACTCTCCGCTGAGCGAGCGCTCGAAGGCGCGGCTGCGGAACTCGGGTCGGGACGACACGCCGCATCCCAAATCTCGGCGGTTCACTCCGCGAGGTGGCGGTGTGACATTCGCCTTCGGTCGATCACGGCACGGGCATGATCTCGACCTGCAGCGGCGCGCTCTGGTCGGTCACCGCGGTGTTGTTGGCCGGCAGCGTAGCGATCCTCCAAATGATCGTGCCGTCGGTGTCGCGCCCGACCAAGCCGGTCTGCAGCAGCTCGACACGAGCCTCGCAGCCGGCGAGCTCGCTGGTCGGAAGCGGGCCGATGTGAAACTCGCTGCCAGCCAGGCTAGTGCCGGCTGCGATCGCGTAGCTGACCTGGAGGTTGTAGATACTGCTGGCTGGGATGAGCCACTGCTCGATCTCGCCGAGCAGGCACAACGGGCTGCTCTCGAAGTCTGCGCAGAGCTTGTAGAACCACGCATCGAACACGGGAGCGCCCTCGGGACCGAGTTGCTGGAACTCGGGATTGTCGAAGTAAAATTCCTGCAGACAGCTCCCGTAGTGGACCGTGGCATGCACGCTGGTGGTGCCGTCGAACACCGACGCATCACCGTCGAGCGGCATCGGCACGATGCGGACGGTGCCGTGACCATCCATCGAGTCTTCGCCGGTCTCGGTCTCAGTCTCGCTGTCGCCGGTCAGCTCGCCGCCTCCTCCGGTCGAACACGCCGACGCGAGCGCCAGCACCATGATCACGCACGGGTACTTCATGTCGAGCACCACGCTAAGAGGCGCTCGCGCGCGACGTCAACCGCGATCGCTACTCTCCAACCGAGGCGTAGTAGTACGGCTGCCCATCCTCGATGTCGGGCGAGCGCTGCCCACCGCACTCGACCGCGTGCCCGAAGCTCGCCTCGAGCTGCGCGCACATGCCCGCCGGGATGAAGTTCTCCGCCAAGTTGATCGCCATCAAGTGCTCGAACGCAGCCGCGTCGTCGAGGATCGCCTGGGCCCCCGGCTCGTGCATGGTGCCCATCGAGAGGTCCACGCTCCCGAGCTGCGCGAGCAAGGGCGAGCGGGCCAGCTCGGCTGCGATCTCGTCCTGCATCTCCGAATTCTGCAGGCCAAGGTGGCGCAGCGTGGGCAGCATCATGGTGCTGAACAGAGGCCGCAGCGCGTCGATGTCCGTGGTGCCGCCGTAGTCCGGGCGACCGAACCACACCTCCAAGTACTCGAGCTTGGGCAGCGAGGCCGTGGCCACGCTGATGACCGAGTCGCGCGGCAGTCCGCCGGTCTCGATCACCAGCTGCGTGAGCGTGGGGTGGGCGAGCACGCCGAGCTGAATGTCGGCGCCGCGCAGGCGCAGGCTCTGGAGCTTGGGCGTGAACGGATAGAGCGGGCTGACGTCGCCGAGCTCGACCCAGCTGATCTCCTGCTGCTCGGGCACGAAGTCGCCGATGAACAGGCGCTCGAGCTCGGCGAGCGGGCCGGCGCTGATCAGCTCCAGCGCGACGTCCTCGAGCCCGCCGCCGGAGAAGTTGAGCAGGCCGATCGTCAGCTCGCGCAGGCGCACGGCCGCGGGCGACTGCACGATCGCGCGCAGCACCTGCTTGGCGTCGGGCCCGGCGTAGCTCCAGTCGGGCACCGCGACCCGGGCCGCGACGATGTAGCAGTGCTCCCAGGTCAGCTGCGCGACCTCGTCGAAGCCGGGCTGCTCGAGCAGCATGACGAGCTCGGATCCGAGAAACTCCCCACGAAGCTGCTCGACCAATTCCAATTTTTCGGCGCCGTTCGGATAAGCCATGCAGCGATCGAGGCACGCGAATGGATCACGTGCAGCGATCTTCGGACACGGCGCTACGGCGTCACGGTTTTGCTCGACGCCGCCGGACGAGCGGCAGGCCGGCGCCGCGACCGATCGTCGTCACTCGCCGACGCTCGTGTAGTAGTGGTTCTCGCCGTCGTAGACGTCGGGTGTGCCTTGCCGGCCAAGCTTGACCATCGACCCGAACGCGCTGGTCAGCTGACTGGCGAGGTCGGCGGGGATGTAGTTGCGCTCGAGGTTGAGTGACTTGAGGTGCTTGTACGAGGCGGCGTTGGCAAGCAGCGCGCGGGCGCCTGGCTCGCGCATGGTGCCCATCGACAAGTCGACGCTCTCGACCTGAGCGAGCAGCGGCGAGTTGGCCAGCTCGGCGGCGATCTCATCCTGAATCTCGGCGTTCTGCAGGCCGAGGTGGCGGAGCTTGGGTAAGGTCTTGGTCGTGAAGATGGGCCGCAGCGCGGTGATGTCGTTGGTGCCGCCGTAGTCACGACGACCGAACCACACCTCCAGGTGCACCAGCTCGGGCAGCTTGGCGTTGGCAAGGCTGACGACCGACTCGCGCGGGAGCCCGCCGGTCTCGATCTCCAGGCGTGCGAGGGTCGGGTGCTCGAGCTCGCCGAGGATCATCCCGGCGCCGTGCAGACGCAGCGTGGCGAGCTTGGGCGTGACCGCGTAGAGCGGGCTGAGATCGCCGTGAGAGACCCAGCTGATCTCCTGCTGCTCGAAGTGGAAGTCGCCGATGAACAGCTTCTCGAGGTGCGCGAGCGTGCCTCCGCTGGCGATGTCCGAGCCCACGCCCGTGAGCCCGCCGCCCTCGAAGTCGTAGAGGCCGATGGTCAGCTCGCGCAGGTGCTTGGCGGCCGGCGACTGCACGATCGCGCGCAGGACCTCCTTGGCCTTGGGCCCCTTGAAGCCGTACTCGGGCATGCCGACGCGGGCCCGGGTGATGTAGCCGTACTCCCAGGTCAGGCGCGCGACCTCGGCGAACTTGGCGTCCTCGAGCAGCTCGGCGAGCGCAGGGCCGTAGAAGTGATCGCGGTGCTCCGAGTCGAGCGCGACGATCTCCTTGGTCAGCGCTCGCTTCTTGTTGGTGCTCGCCGCCTCGCGGGCGATCCACAGGGCGATGCGCTGCCCCCAGGGATCGCCGGCCGCTTGCAGCTCGTCGGCGCGCACCGACCAGTCGGCCGTGCTGTCGGCCTCCGTCGCCTGCTTGCGCACAGGCGCGACCGAGCCGACCTCGGCGTAGCCCTTGCGGACCTTCTCGGTGATCTTCTTCTGGGCCTCGGCGGCGGCCTTGTCGGCGCTCGCGTAGCTCTTGGTCTGGGTCACGCCGTCAGTCCCGACCTTGCCGTAGCGGACCGTGAAGGCGGTGCCCTCGATCTCGATCTCCCAGAATTTGTACGAGCGGCTGTCTTTGAATTCGAAGCGGCGGACCGGCATGGGCCGCAATCAGGCCATACCGGTCCGCGTGGCGCAACCGGCTACGGGTTGCACTGGGCCGGGCCGACGACGATGTCGTCGAGGTTCCAGCTGCCGCTCGAGAACACGCCGGTCGAGCCGATCGAGAAGCAGAAGCGCACCTGCATGTTGGTCGCCTTGTAGGCGGTGATGTTGTGGGCCATCTGCGTCCAGGCTGCGTCGTTGGTGCAGTCGAGGTTGCCGGTCGCCCACACCTGGTTCCAGTTGACGCCGTTGAACACCTGCACCTGCGAGACCATGTACGGCGAGAAGTCGGAGTGGAGGTGTCGCCAATAGGTCAGCCACACGGTCGCGAGGTTGGCGGTGTTCATCGCCGGGCTGGTCAGGCAGTAGTCGCCGTGGACCGTGTTGTTGGTGCAGACGCCGATCAGCACGCCCGCGATGCCGTTGTCGTTGGTCGCGGTGTGGTCGGTGCTCGGGTCGTTGCCCGGACAGCTGTTGCACCCGGCCGTGGCCGCCGCGCCGCCGATCTGCCACTCGGGCCCGAGCGCCCAGCCGGCCGAGTTGTCGTTGAAGTCCTCGTAGAGCACGTAGCCGGGCGCGTTGGGATCGGCACACTGACCGGCGCTGCACACCTCGCTGACCGTGCAGGCGTTGTTGTCGTTGCACGGGTTGCCGTTGTTGGCCGGCTGGACCGTGCAGGCGCCGTCTTGCGGGTTGCAGACGCCGAGGTTGCAGGCGTTGCTCATGCCGCTGCAGTCGAGCGGCGCACCGCCGCCGCACGAGCCGGCGCTGCAGGTCTCGCCGTTGCTGCACAGGTCACCGTCGTCGCAGCCGTTGCCGTTGTTGGCCGCGACCGCGTCGCAGGTGTGGTTGGCGTTGCAGACCCCGGTCGTGCACTGCGAGTTGAACTCGGAGCAGTCGGCGTCGGTCGAGCAGTCGGCTGGCGCACAGGAGCCGTTGAGGCAGTACTGCGAGAGGCAGTCGGTGTCGCCGTTGCAGGAGCCACCTTCGGCACAGCCGCTGCAGTTGCCACCGCCACCACAGTCGAGATCGGTCTCGTTGCCGTTCTGGACCGAGTCGCCGCAGTTGGGCGCCGCGCAGAACGAGCCCGCACACACGCCGCTCGTGCAGTCGCTCGGCCCGACGCAGGCTTGCCCGTCGCCACACGCACCACAGCTGCCGCCGCAGTCGACGTCGGTCTCGTCGCCGTTGGCGACCCCGTCGGTGCAGGTCGGCACGATGCACAGACCGCCGACGCAGCTCTGCATCGCGCAGTCCGAGTCGCCCGAGCACGCCTGGCCGTCGCCACAGCCCGCGCAGGTGGCCCCGCCACAGTCGACGTCGGTCTCGTCTTGGTTCTGCTCGCCGTCGTCGCAGGTCGGATCGGGCTCCGGCTCGCCGGTCTCGCCCTCCTCCTCGGGATGGCCGGTGTCGTGCTCTTCACCTTCCTCACCGGTGTCGCCGCGCGTCGTGTCGAGCGTGTCGTTGTTGGTGGTGTTGCCGGTCGTGAAGGTGCCGCCGCCGTCGTCGATCTCACCGCTCGCGCATGCGAACATTGCGGTGGAAGCCAAGCCGATCACGACGGTACATAGGCTGCGAGCTTGCATGTCGTCCTCATGCGATCCGGGGGCGATCGCGAACGCACGGTAACACAGCGGTGTCGAGCCGTGATTCAGAAATTTGTGTGGAGCAGCTCGAGCTCGTGCTCGTACACGGTCAGGCCGGCGGGCGTTTGCAAGCCCGGCAGCAGATCGCCAAACGCGTTGGCCTCGATCACCCGATGACCACGCAGGTTGGCCTCGAACAGCAGATCGATGCCGACGTGCAGACATTGGTGCTGCTCGAACACCCGCACGCAGCTGCGCATGGCCGCCTCCCAGGCCGCGGGCGAGACCAGCCGGCGCAGCGCCTCGAGATCGCCGCGCGTGCCCCCGAGGTGGAGGTTGGTGATCGGGTGGCGACTCTGCCGGACCACGCAAAATCGCGGCTCGCCGGCGATCACCAGCACGCGCAGATCAAAGGTCCGACGCTCGAGCTGGGCCTTGGGAATCGCTCGCTCGATCTGCGCGCCCTCGTCGATCAGCCAGTCGAGCAGCGCGTCGATCTCGGATCGTTGTTCCAGGCGCTGCAATTGCAGCGAGTTGAAGCGCCCGCGAGGCGTGGTTGCGACGGTCGTCAGGACCATGTCGCGTTGCTGCTCGGATCGACCGGACAGGTGACGGTAGAGCGCGAGCCCGGAGGCCGACGAGCCGCACGAGAGCTTCACGTACACGGCCGGCCAGCGCAGCGCGACCATGGCCTCGCGCAGCTGGGCGGCCGAGCGGATCGACTCGAGCGCAGGCAGCTGCTCGGGCACCGGGATCCCGGCCGCGGCGTAGCGACGCGAGCTCGCGACCTTGTCGAACAGGACCCGCAGATCGGCGATCGGGTTGAGCACCCGCCAGCGCGGCTTGCTCGCGAACACGGCCGCGAGCGCCTCGAAGTAGTCGAGCACGCCCGCGTGGTGCTGGCGCGGCGCGAGCAGCTGACCGAAGCGCGGCGGCTCGCGGCGCAGCTCGGCCACGCTGCGTCGCTCGCAGGTCGCGTCGTCGGGCAGCGCCGCGGCCCCGCGCTCGAGCAGCAGACGCTCGACCTCCGAATCCTCGCCGACGCTGTCGATGCGCACGCACAGCGGCTCGTCGGGGATGGCCTCGAGCGGGCCGAGGTCGCCGAGCAGCTCGCGGTGACCGAGCAGGATCGGCGCCGGCCAGTCACGACGCGCGAGCGCCTCGACAAAGCCGGTCACCCGGCGATTGTCGAGGTTGCCCAGGATCACGAAGCGCGGCTTCAAGCCGGACCCCTCCCGCTGCGCGTGAGGGCCCGCTTTGCGGGCAGCCCTGCGGGCTGTCCGGCTTTAGACCTTCGGTTCACTCACCCACGCTGGCGTAGTAGCGCAGGTCGCCGCCGCCCCGGTCGTAGGGCTTTTTCTGCCGACCGATCTCGACGATCGTGCCGAGCGCCGCTTTGACGCGCTCAACCTGATTGTTGGACAGGTAGTTGTCGCTCAGATCGAGCCGCTTTAGATGGCTGAGCTTGGCCGGGTTGGCGATGATCGCCTCGACCCCGTTGCCGTGCATGGTGCCCATCGAGAGGTCGACGGTCTCGAGCTGCGCGAGCACGTTGGAGTGGACCAGCGCGCTCGCGATGTCGTCCTGCCAGTCGCCGTTCTTGAGCCCGAGGTGGCGCAGCTTGGGCACGCCCTCGCCCGCGAGCAGCCCGGCGAGCTGCTCGACGTTGCCGCCTGCGCCGTACCCCTCGCGCCCGAACCACACCTCCATGTGGGTCAGCGCTGGCAGCCTGCAGCTGCCGACGCTCTCGACCGCGTCCTCGGGCAGACCGCCGGTCTCGAGGATCAGGCGCTCGAGCGTGTCGTGCTCGAGCGTGCCGACCTGGATCCCGCTGCCGCGGATGTGCAGCGAGCGGAGCCTGGGCGCGACCTTCAGCATCGCGGTCGCGTCGATGCCGTCCTCGATCCAGCTGATCTCGGTGTCGTCGGGGTACTCGAAGTCACCGATGAACAGGCTGCGCAGGTTCGGCAGCGACTCGGCCTCCCAGAGCACGTCGACGCCCTTTTGCAGATCGGGCGGGTCGTGATCCATCAAGCCGATGTTGATCTGCTGGATCAGCCGCGCGGCCGGAGACTTCATCAGCTCGGCGAGCGCGGTCGAGGGCGCGGTGCCGGACCAGTCGTACTCGGGCGAGCGCACGCGCACGGTCCAGAACAGGCCGTACTGCTCGCTGACCTCCGCGACCTCGGTGAAGTAGTCGTTCTTCATCAGCTCGAGCAGCGACGCGCCGAACAGCGCGTCGCCGTGCGCCGCGTCGAACTCGGCGATCTGCTTGGTCAGCTTGGCCTTGGCGGCGCCCTTGGCCTTGTCGCGCGCGAGCGCGAGGTTGCCTCGCTCGCCCCATGGATCGCCTTGGGACTGCAGCCAGTCGAAGTAGACCTGCCAGGCGTCCTCGCTGGGGTTGTCGGCGATCGCCGCCTCGAGCTCGGGGTTACGGCTACCCGCGGGGCGCATGATCACTCACCCACGCTGGTGTAGTAGTGCATCTCGCCGCCCCAGTCGTCGGGCGTGTTCTGCCCGCTGACGTCGACGATCTTGCCGAGCGCCTTCTTGAGCCGCGCAACCTGATCTTCGGTCAGGAAGTTGTTGCTGAGATCGAGCTTCTTGAGGTGCTTGTACTTGGCCGGGTTGGCGATGATCGCCTCGGCCCCGTCGCCGTGCATGGTGCCCATCGAGAGGTCGACGGTCTCGAGCTGCGCGAGCACGGCCGACTTGGTCAGCGCGACCGCGATGTCGTCCTGCCACTCGCAGTTCTTGAGCCCGAGGTGCACGAGCTTGGGCACGCCCTCGCCCTTCAACAGCCCGGCGAGCTGCTTGACGTTGCCGTCGCCGCCGTACTCGTCGCGGCCGAACCACACGTCCATGCTGGTCAGCGCCGGCAGGTTGCACTTGCCGATGCTCGCGACCGCGCTCTTGGGCAGGCCGCCGGTCTCGATCAGCAGGCTCTCGAGCGTGTCGTGCTCGAGCTTGCCGAGATCGATCTCACCGCCGCGCAGGTGCAGCGATCGCAGGTTGGGCGCGACCGGCAGGACCTTGCCGACCTTGCCGACCGCGACCCAGCTGATCTCCTGCTCGTCGGGGTACTCGAAGTTGCCGATGAACAGGCTGCGCAGACCCTCGAGCTTGCCGGCCTTGCTGATCGCGTCGATGCCGGTCTGCAGGCTGACCGGGTACTCCCAGTCCATCAGACCGATGTCGATCTCCGCGAGCAGGCGTGCGGCCGGCGACTTCACCAGCGCCCCGAGCACGGTGTTGGGCGCGGTGCCGCTCCACTCGTACTCCGGCGAGCGGACGCTGGCGGTCCACAGGAAGCCGTAGCGATCGCTGAGGCTCACGACCTGCTCGAAGTCGTCCTTCTTCATGAGGGCCAGCAGCGACTTGCCGTACAGCGCCTCGCCGTTGGCCGTGTCGAACTCCTCGATCTGCTTGGTCAGCTTGGCCTTGGCGGGGCCCTTGGCCTTGTCGCGCGCGAGCGCGAGGTTGCCTCGCTCGCCCCACGGATCGCCCTGCGTCTGCAGCCAGTCGAAGTAGACCTGCCAGGCGTCGGCGTCGTCGGGGTTGGTGATGATCGCCGCCTCGAGCTCGGGGTTGCGAGCGCCGGGCGACGCGGTCTTGGCCTCGGCTTGCTTGCGGGTCGCGGCGTCGACCTTGACCTCGACGTAGCCCTTCTTGGTCTTCGACTTGATCAGCTTCTCGGCCTCGGCCTCGGCCTTGTCCTCGCTCGCAAAGGTCTTGGTCTGCACCTGTCCGTCGGTCCCGAACTTGCCGTAGCGGACCGTGAAGGCGTCTCCCTCGACCTGGATCTCCCAAAACTTGTGCGACTTGGCGTCTTTGAACTCGAAGCGGCGCATGGGCGGGGATCAGGCCACACCCGCGGACGAGGAACCAGAGCTTTGCGATCCGGCCGACGCGGGGCGGGATTCGGCCGCATGCGTCCATGCGAACGGCGTTGCTCAGGCGCCTCACCAGCGCAGGTCATGGTTGATCCGGGCCTCGTCGCCGCTGGCGGCCGGAGGAAAGCGCCAGCTCGCGAGGGTCTGCGCCACGCAGTCACCCACGTCGCTCGGCAGGCTGCTCTCGTAGGCGGAGATCTTGGTGACCGAGCCGGCATCGTCGACGGTGAAGGCCACACCGATCGATCCGCTCGCGCCCTCGGGCACGCACACGTCGAGCTCGCTGCGACGAGCGTCGAACACCGCGCCGACGGCCTCGGGCTTGACCGTGCCCTCGACGCGCGGCAAGCCGGCGGCGCGCAGCGACTGCTCGGACGAGAACGCGAACGGATAGCTGATCACGATCGACCTCCCGCCGCGCGGACGGGGAAATTGCCAGCTCGGGATCGCGGCGACGATGCACGCTGCGACGGTTGGATCGGCGAGCTGATCCTCGACCACCTCGATCGCGTGGGCCTTGCCGTCGGGTGCGATCGCAAAGCGCAGCAGTACGCGGCCGCCGAGCTCCGGCGTGGTCGCGAGGCCGGCCTCGAAGCACGCACGGATCTGCGGGAGCTTGGCTCGCACGACCATGCGGATCTCTTCGCGGGTCAGCGCAGGGCCGCTGTCGTCGGCATCGTGCTCGGGAGCGGATTGCACCCGCGAGACCGCCGCGTCTGAAGGATCAGCCGAAGGATCAATTCGAGTTTGCGGCGTACTGCATGCGACGCTCACGACGGCACAGACCATCGGCGAGATGCTCGAGCGCACCACCGTCGAGCATAGCCCAGGCCAGTGGTCCGAAAGAGTGGTAGATCGTCCGCATGCGCCGACTGGGTTGCGCCCCACTGCTGCTCACGCTCGCCTGCTCTCCTTCGACCAACGGCATCGTCGAGGCCGACGACGGGACCGACACCGACACCGGCGATGGTGACGGTGACGGAGATGGGGATGGGGATGGCGACGGGGATGGGGATGGCGAAGGGGACGGC
>DATLLB010000058.1:0-6827 GCA_035538075.1 Enhygromyxa sp. | reverse complement strand
TGCGGGACCAGCGTGATCGCGACGCGATCCTTGAGCGACTGGTAGTAGGCCGGATCGTCGAGCAACGAGTACCAGCGCTCGGGATCGCCGAGCCCGGCGAGGATCTTGGTCTCGGCGAACACCCGGCGCAGGTAGTGATCGTCGAGCCAGGCCGCGTAGCCGCGGTGATCGTCGAGCTCGGGATCGGCGAAGCGCTGGGTCAGGTAGTCGAGCACCAGCTCGGAGTCGTCGCCGACCGGCCGCAGCCCGGTGACCGCGACAAAGTCGTGGCGCAGCTCGGCGAGCGTGTCGCGATGGCGCCGCTGCAGCTCGGACGCGACGTGCGGGGCGTTGCGTGGGAGCTGGATGTAGCGCTCGAAGCTCGCGCGATCGTAGACGCCGAGCCGGCGACCGAGGTCGAGCTGGTGGTAGAGCACATGCGCCTTCAAGCTGTTGAACGCGGGCGCGAGCGGCTCGACGAAGGCCCACAGCGCAGCGAGGTGCTGCGCGCGAGCGTCTAGGTCGTCGTCGAGGTTGCTGTCGGGCAGCATCCGCGCGATCCGGGTCTCGATGAAGGTCTGCTGCTCGCGGAGCTCCGGCCGCAGCCGCGCGAGCTGATCGAGCTGGGCGATCGTCAGCAGCGTGTGCACGCCGAAGCTCCCGAACCCGCTCGAGTGGCGATCGCTCAGCTCGCGGGCGATCAGCTCGACGAGCCCCGGATAGTCGGGCCGCTGCAGCCGCTGCAGCAGCGCCCGCACGCGCGTGAGATCGAGGCTCGCATCGCCGATCAACCACTCGAACGCCCGATCCTCGAAGCCGTCGAGGTTGCGCTGGTGTCGGGTCGCGTCGGCCATGAACGCCGCGCGACCGATCCACTCCTGCTCGAGCCGCGTCGGCAGAAGGCTCTGCGCATGCTCGACCTCGCGTTGATGGGTGAAGGTCACGCCCAGCCGCCGACGGATGTGCTCGCAGGACCCGGCCGGGTCGCGCTCCCAGCTGAGCACCGCCCTGCGATCCCGCAGCTCGCGAACTCGCGACGTCTCGCCATGCCGCTCGACCCACGCGACCAACAGCGGCTCGGTGGCGTCCAGCTCGCCGCGGTGCAGGTGCTCGAGGCAACGGTAGAAGTAGTAGTCCTCGGTCCCCGGGATCAGCTGCGCGAGCGCCTGCTCGCGATCGGACGACAGGGCCAGCGCCTCGAGTTGCTCGAGCTCCATGGCCCCGCAGTGTATCGAGGTCTCGCTCGACACGTTTGACCTGCTCGGAGCCGAGGCGGTAGCGTTGCCGAGCCGCTTGCTGAACCCCGAAGAAAATCGAGAGCACCCGTCGCTACTGGTGCTGTACCTGCTGTCGTTTGGGACGCCGCTGCTCATGTGGACCCACGGGCCCGCGCTCGCGCAGATCGGCGGCTGGGTCGGCGCGATCTCGCTGGCGCTGCTGGTGCTGCGCTGGGCGTTGATCGGCTTCACCGGCTACGAGCGGACGATCGGGCTCCGGATCATCCGCCGGCTCCCGCCGCAAAATCCCGCGCGGGCGCACGCGCCGATCTGGAAGCGCGGACGCTTCTGGCTGCTGGTGTTCTGGTCGACTGCGGCGCTCGGCATCGCGGCGCTGCTGGCCTTCAACCACTACGTCGATCCCAACGACGAGGCGCTGGCCGAGCTCCTCCAGCCGCTGCGCGTGTGCCTGGTCTTCTACGTGGCCGCCACCACCTTCGCGGGGCTGCTGCTCGCGGTCGCGCGGCGCTTCACGGTGTTCGGGACCACCTCGATCCTCGGCCTGACGCTCGGGCTCTCGGCGCTGCTGGTGATCCAGTCGGTGTCCTCGGGCTTTCAGCACGACTTCGAGGATCGGGTGGTCGGCGTCTATGCCCACATCAACGTGACGCGCGGCACCGGCATCGCCGAGCATCGCCGCTTCGAGGCTTGGCTGCGCACGCTCGACGGGGTCGAGGGCGCGAGCCCCTTCGTCTATTACCCGATGGCCCTCGCGCCGCAGCGGCCCGGCCAGGACACCGATCTCCGGCTCGCGAGCGTGATGGTCAAGGGCATCGAGCCGACCTCGGCCGGGCAGGTGATCGAGCTGCCGCAGCAGCTCGAGCGCGGCAGCGGACGGGCGATCCCGCTGACTGATCTGCGCAGCGACTACCCGCTGATGCCCGTGCCCGATCGCACCGACGAAGCGCTGCCCGAAGTGATCGCGCAGACCCCCGACCCGCGCGGCGCCGACTGGTACGACGAAGCGATCCGAACCTGGTCCGCGCGCGAGCACGACCAGCGCGTCGGGCTCGGCTACCGCCCGATCGTCGTCCACGACGTCTGGGAGGATCCGCCCGAAGACCTCGACGCCGCCGCGCTGGCCGACGAGCTCGATCGCAGCGCGCTGCCGACCATGTTCATCGGCGTCGGGCTCGCCCGCGAGCTGGACCTGGCCGAAGGCGACGTCGTCCGGCTCGTCGATCCCGGCTCGGCCTTCGATCACACCGAGCGACCCAAGTTCGTCCACTTCGCGATCGCCGGGCTGTTCCAGGCCGGCTTCCAGGAGTACGACTCGCGGCTGGTCTACGTCGACATCAAGGAGCTGCAGCGCTTTCGCTACGCCGGCAAGGACATCGTGTCCGGCGTCGATCTGCGCCTCGCCGATCGCGAGCGCGCGCCCGAGCTCGGCGCGATCATTCGCGCCGCGCTCAACGGCCCCGACGACGACGGCGAGTACGCGGTGCTCGAGTGGCAGAAGCTCAACGAGAAGCTGTTCGCGTCGATCCGCAGCTCCTCGTACGTGATCACCGTGGTGCTCTCGCTGGTGATGTTCGTGGCCAGCTTCAACGTGCTCGCGTCGCTGTGGAACATGGTCGTGCGCCGCACGTCCGACATCGCGATCCTGATGTCGATGGGCGCGACCGGTCCTCAGGTCGCGCGCATCTTTCAGGTCACCGGCATGACCATCGGCCTGGTCGGCTCGCTCGCGGGCGTGCTGTTCGGCCTGGTGATGTGCTGGCTGGTGAAGATCTACGGCTACACGCTCGACACCGAGGTCTACTTGATCGAGCACCTGCCCGTGGAGATCGACCTCGTGCGGACCGCCTGGCTGCTGGTGATCGCGCTGGCGATCTGCTTCGTCGCAACCATACCGCCGGCGCTACGGGCCGCACGCCTGCGGCCCGTAGACGGCCTGAAGTTCGACTAGCGGACTACAGCATCCACCAACCGAACGAGAGCACCCCGCCGAGGCCGTCGCCGGACGGCGGCGCGGAGATCTCCGGCTCGAAGATCAGCCCTTCCTCCTCGCAGTCGGGCACGCAGCACTGGCCCTCGCACACGTAGTCGGCCGGGCAGCCGTCGTCGATCTCGTTGGGGTTGCACATCGGGTGCCCGTCGCACGGCGGCACGCAGCAGTTGGTCTCCTCGTCGCAGACCAGGCCGTTGAGGCAGCCGACCTCGGTGTCGGTGCACTTGGGCGAGCACTCGGGCACGCAGCAGTTGGTCTCCTCGTCGCAGAAGAAGCCCTCGCCGCAGCCGATCTCGCTGTCGGTGCACTTGGCCAGACCTTCACAGAGATCGACGCAGCAGTCGGTCTCCTCGTCGCAGGTCAGCGGATCCGGGCAGCCCAGCTCGCTGTCGCTGCACTTGGGCAGGTCGCCGCACTGGTCGACGCAGCAGTCGGACTCCTCGTCGCAGACCAGCGGATCCGGGCAGCCCAGCTCGCTGTCGCTGCACTTGGGCAGCTCGCCGCACAGATCGATGCAGCAGTTGGACTCGAAGTCGCAGGTCAGCGGCGACGGGCAGCCCAGCTCGCTGTCCGTGCACTTGGGCATGTTGTCCTCGCAGTCGGGCATGCAGCAGTCGCCGATGCACTCGAAGTCCGCCGGACAGCCCTCGTTCACCTCGTCGGGTTGGCACGCGAAGTAGGTGCAGCCGCACATTTCTCCGTCGCCATCACCGTCGCCATCGCCGTCGCCATCGCCATCTCCTTCCCCGTCGCCGTCGCCATCGCCATCACCAGGGACGTCACCATCCCCGTCGCCATCGCCGTCCCCGTTCGATGTGGCGTCGTTGTCTCCCGAGCCGGTCGTCGACTCATCCCCGCCACAGCCAAAGCCGAGCGACAGGCACCCCCCCAAAATCAGCAATTCGAGCTTCCGCATGCACAAACGGTAACAAGGGCGGCATCTTCGGCGCAAGCAAGCGACCAGATGACGCATCGCGGAAAATGCGCATCTCCGCCTCCAGATCAGGGAGGCACGCGGTGCCTCTCTCGGTCGGTGCGTCCTACCAATTCGCCGGGTCGTGCGGGGAGATCACGCCATCCTCGCGCACGTTTTGTCATGTGGTGTGTGCTGATTGCCCGATTCGGCGGCCCTGAATCCACCGATCCTCAGTGTTGCGAATCGCGTGATCGTATACGGCAGATTTCCACCAAATAGCGTATCCGAAACACTGAGGATCTCCCGCGATCGCGGGTGCGACGCGAGGCTGCGGCATCCCTCAACAGCTCGGTCCTGCGACCGTCAGCCCATCGATCGTGAAGCTGATCATCGACGGAGGATCGTCATCGAGCATGAACTGCGCGTCCACGTTCAGCTCGCACGGGAAGTAGTCGAGCATGTCGAGCGAGACGAACTCGACCGTCCCGCTGCCTGAGGTCGCCCACGCGAAGGGTTGCTCGGGCGGGCAGTCGGCCCCGCCGGCGACCACGTTGACGGACTCGACCGACCAGCCCCTCGGCAGCGTGACGTCGAACTGCTGGATGTCCGCGCCCGCGACCAAGCTGAGCCGCGCGCAGGTGTCTGCGACGAGATCGTGGCGGTAGATGAACACGCGATCGAGGCCGCCGAAGTAGGCGTCGGCGGTGTAGCTCACCGCTCCGGGATCGCCGTCGCCGTCGCCGTCTCCGTCGCCATCTCCGTCGCCATCGCCATCACCATCGCCATCGCCGTCCCCATCACCATCACCGTCTCCATCACCGTCTCCATCACCGTCTCCATCCCCATCTCCATCCCCATCGCCGTCTCCGTCTCCGTCCCCATCTCCATCCCCAGTCGAGTCGCCATCGCCGTCGCCGACGTCTTGCGCCGACCCACCGTCGTCATTGCACGCGAGACCTGCGAGCAGGAAAACACCGACCACCCACGAACCCGAGCGAAGCTTTGCGTACGTCATTGCACGCACTCTAGCTCAGGGCGCGGCCTCGATCACTCCTGCTTGCGAACCCGCTTGGGCAGCGGGATCACGTCGAAATCCTTGGCCGCGACCACCTCGCCGTCGAACACCTCGCGGGCCTCCTGCAGGAATGGGGCGGTCCGCTCGTAGCGACGCGAGAAGTGGGTCAGCACGAGCATCTTGGCGTTCGCCTCGCGGGCGATCTGGGCGGCCTGCTTGGCGGTGAGGTGGCCGTTGTCGCGGGCCCGCTCGGCGTCTTCCTCCAGATAGGTCGACTCGCAGATCAGCATGTCGGCCTCGCGCGCGAGCTCGATCGCGTTGTCGCACATGCGCGTGTCCATCACGAACGCGACCACTTGCCCGCGCCGCCGCACGCCGACGTCGTCGATGCGCACGCGCTTGCCCTCGAGCTCGATCTCGCCGGCCTGCTGCAGCTGCTTGATCATCGCGCCGCGCAGCCCCGCGGCCGCCAGCTTGTCGGGCTGCAGCGTCCAGCCCGACTGCTCCTCGAGCCGATAGCCGAGCGTCGGCACGCCGTGGTCGAGGCTCATCACGCTGAGCGACACGCCCTTGCCGGCCGACTCGGCGCGCCAGACCTCGGTGGGCCCTTCACCAACGTGGGTGATCGGGTGGCCGTGGACCTCGGCGCGATCGTGATAGATCGAGGCCCGCCGCAGGCGGTGATAGAACTTCTCGCCCGAGGCCGGATAGAACACGTCGACCGGGTGCGGGCAGCCATCGAGCGAGAGCAGCTGCGAGATCCCGGCGAGCCCGAGGCAGTGATCGCCGTGGAAGTGGGTGATGCAGATCTTGGTGATGTCGGTCGACGAGATGCCGGCGTGGATCAGCTGGCGCTGGGTCCCCTCGCCCGGATCGAACAACAAACCTTCACCATCCCAGCGCAGCAAATATGCGTTGTGGTTGCGGTACCGCGTGGGGACCTGGCTGGCGGTGCCGAGCACGACGAGCTCACGGAGCGACATGGGGGCCGGAGTCTAACCGCAACATCGCACGGCGCCAGCCTCGGCGAGCATGAGCGTGATAGATCCCGAGAGTCCCCATGAGCAACGCGAGCAACGAAGCAATCGAGGTCGACGTCGCCGTCATTGGAGCTGGCTCTGCGGGCCTGGTCGCGCGCCGACAGGCGCTCACCCACGGTGCCAAGCGCGTGCTGCTGATCGAAGGCGGGCGCCACGGGACCACCTGCGCGCGGGTCGGCTGCATGCCGTCCAAGCTGCTGATCGCGGCCGCCGAGGCAGCGGCCGCCGTCCGCGGCGCGCCGGAGTTCGGCGTTCATCCGGGCGAGCTGCACATCGACGGCGCCGCCGTGATGGCTCGGGTGCAGCGCGAGCGTGATCGCTTCGTCGGCTCGGTGATCGACACGATCGAGAAGATCCCCGAGCGCGATCGTCTGCGCGGCTGGGCGCGCTTCGTCGGCCCTTCGAGCCTGGCGGTCGAGACCGACGCGGGCACGGTGCGTGTGAACGCCAAGGCGATCGTGGTCGCGGCCGGCTCCGCGCCGAGCACCCCGTCGTCGCTGCAGGGCCTGGGCGAGCGGCTGCTGACCAGCGAGACGATCTTCGACCTGCCGACGCTGCCGCGCTCGATCGCGGTGGTCGGCGCGGAGCCGGCCGCGACCACGATCGCCTTGGCGTTCACACGCACCGTGCCCGCGTCGGTCTCGACCGC
>DATLLB010000057.1:0-2779 GCA_035538075.1 Enhygromyxa sp. | reverse complement strand
AGGCCTGACCGACGAGCAACAAGCCCTCGCGCTGCGCGACGGCGTGTTGCTCGTCGGTCAGGCCTACCATCAACGCCGTCCGGGCACGCCCTCGCAGAGCTGGCGCTGGACTGGCTACATCCCGAACGGCGGCACGCCTCAATCGACTCGCTATGAGTCGGGGGCGATCCGAGCTGCGATCGCAACTGCCGACGGCGGCCTGCTCACTGGCACACGTGGGCTTGGCTACGACGCGCGCGGCTGGTTTGCGACCGTCACCGCCGACGGCACGATCACCAAGCAGGTCGAGCTCGACACGCCGAGCGCGACCGAGCTGTTCGACCTGGTCCCTGGTCGCGCCGACGGAGAGCTGGTCGTGCTCGGCGGCTACGTCGACGCGCAGGGCTGGCTGCTCTCGCTCGACGCCGCCGGCCAGCTGCGCTGGGAGAAGTACATCAGCAGCTACGGCAACACCCAGGTGCGCGCGCTCGCCCGGCTCGCGTCCGGCGAGCTGCTCGCGGTCGGCAGTCGTGCGCAGGAGTTCGGCGAGGCCTGGGCTGCGCGAGCGCCTGGCGACGGCGGCGAGGGTCCGACCGGCGACGACGTCACGCAGACGAAGATCGAGATCGAGGGTGCCGATCCCAACCGCATGGTCCGGGCGCTCGTCGATCTCGGCGAGGCCGGCTACGTCGCGCTCGGGACCGCCAAGCTCCGCCACCTGCAGGCGCACGATCAGCTGCTCGCGATCGGCTTCGATGCCAAGGGCGAGCTGGCTTGGTCGCGCGTTATCGAGGGCGCGCGAGCGACCGACGTGCTCGGCGCGCGAGCG
The DNA here is from genome assembly GCA_035538075.1 of Enhygromyxa sp. GTDB lineage: Bacteria > Myxococcota_A > Polyangia > Nannocystales > Nannocystaceae > Plesiocystis. The sequence continues at coordinate 1,971 of DATLLB010000057.1, read as the reverse complement.
CACGCCGGCGTCGCCCAGTTCATCCTAAGCGTCCCGCTGTCCGACGCAGGCGAGCTCGCGCTCGCGCTGCTGAGCGTGCCCGCCGACGCCAGCGCGCCGGTCCGCGCCCGCCAGCTCGCGCAGACCTCGGGCTGGACCAGCGCGGGCTTCGTCGAGGGCAGCGACGAGCTCGAGCTGATCGGGCATCAACCGAACGCGACCGGCATCGCCTGGCGACGCCTCTCGATCGCAAACTGACGACGATTAATACACGATACAAAGTTCGTGTATTTATCGACCTGTGATCGTCGAGTTTCTGTCAACGAAAATTTTTGCAATTCCACGCCTGCAATTTCGCCTGATTCATGCAGCGCGGAACTCGCGTTCCGGTATTTTGCCCGCCCGACGCAAATTTCTCGAACGGCCCAAAGCTTCCGTAGAAGCATGTTTGCGTAGTGGCGCGCCGCACATCACCGGAGAATTTCTTCAATAATTACGCAAGAACTGCGCGCGCGCAAAATTTTACGCTAGGCGCGAGTGCCGATCGCTCTGTAGAAATCAGCCTGCCGCACTTGGGTGGGTTCAGAAGCATGAGTGCAGAACACGGCGATCTGGTCATCGGGATGGACATCGGCTCGACCACCGTGAAGGCGGTGGTCATCAACCGTCACTCCCACGAAATTTTGTGGAGCGACTATCAACGGCACCACACCAAGCAGCCCGAGAAGGTGCTCGAGCTGCTCGGCGCGATCATGGAGGCTCAGCCCTCGGTCGCCGACGGCTGCCAGATGTTCGTGACCGGGTCGGGTGCCGGTCCGATCGCGAACCCGACCGGGGCCAAGTTCGTGCAAGAGGTCAACGCGGTCACGCTCGCGGTCGAGCACCTGCACCCCGACGTGCGCGCGGTGATCGAGCTCGGTGGTCAGGACGCGAAGATCATCGTGTTCAAGGCCGACCAGCACGGCAACCTGACCGCCAACGCGTCGATGAACGACAAGTGTGCGTCGGGCACCGGCGCGACGATCGACAAGTGCATGATCAAGGTCGGCGCCGAGCCGGGCTTTGCTACCAGCTTGCACTTCAGTGACCACGCGCTCCACCACGTCGCCGCCAAGTGTGGCGTGTTCGCGGAGACCGACATCGTCAACCTGGTCAAGTCGGGCATCCCCAAGGACGAGGTGCTCAACTCGCTGGCCGACGCGATCGTGCTGCAGAACCTCTCGGTGCTCACGCGCGGCAACACGCTCAAGCCGCGGGTCATTCTGCTGGGCGGGCCGAACACCTATCTGCCGTTCTTGCAGGAGTGCTGGAAGAAGCGGATCCCGGAGACCTGGCGTGACCGCGGCTATGTGCCGCCGGCCGACATGGATCCCGACGACATGATCTTCGTGCCCAAGAACGCCGATCTGTACGCGGCGTTCGGAGCCGCGGTCTACGGCATCTCGCTCAACAGCCAAGACGGCGTGTTCAAGGGCGTCGACTCGCTGGTCGACTTCATCAAGAACGGACGCCGGGCCAAGCTCGGCGATCAAGCCGGCCCGCCGCTCTCGACCTCGACGGACGAGATCACCGAGTTCCGCAAGACCTACTCGATCCCCAAGTTCGTGGCGCCCAAGCTCGAGCCCGGCGAGGTCGTGCGCGGCGTGATCGGGCTCGACGGCGGATCGACCTCGAGCAAGGCCGTGCTGGTCCGCGAGAACGGCGAGCTGGTCGCGAAGGCGTATCAGCTGTCGAAGGGCAACCCGATCGTCGACGCCAAGGAGCTGCTGCGCTCGCTCAAGGATCAGGTCGAGAAGCAGGGCGCGACCATCGAGTGCCTGGGCTTCGGCGCGACCGGCTACGCCGCCGACGTGCTCGAGGAGGTCGCGCTGGCCGACGTCAACATCGTCGAGACGGTGGCGCACATGATGAGCGCCGTGCACTTCTTCGGCGACGTCGACGTGATCTGCGACATCGGCGGGCAGGACATCAAGGTCCTGTTCATGAAGAACG
>DATLLB010000056.1:0-2011 GCA_035538075.1 Enhygromyxa sp. | reverse complement strand
AGCGCGACCGTCGAGGACGCACGCGCGGCGCTGGCCCAGGCCCAGAGCGATCTGGCCACGGCCGACAGCGATCTGGTCCAGCTCGAGACTCGCCTCGCTCGCCAGCAACGCATGAAGATCGTCGCGCCGCGCGTGCGTCCTCGACGGTCGCGCTGGCCGACGTGTCGATCGCCTCGGCGTCGGAGTCGAGCGCCCCGATCTCGCGCTTGGCCGCCTTGAGGTTGGCCTTCGCCGTGTCGAGCTCGGCGGCCTTCAGCTGGCCCTCGAGCTGCGCGAGCTCCAGCTGGCGCTTGGACACCAGCCCCTCCTCGAACAGCAGCTTGTTGCGCTCGAGGTTGATCTTCGCGGTCGCGTCGGCCGAGGTCGCGGCGCTCAGCGCTTGCTTGGCGGCGTCGAGCCGATCGCGGCCGATGTCGACCCGCAGATCCGCCGAAGAGCTCTGCGCCTCGCGGCTGAGCTCGAGCGCGGCGATCTTGGCCTCGTTGACGTCGATGGTGCTCTGCGCGGCCAAGCGGCGCGCCTCGATCGCCAGCCGCTCGCGCTCGAGCCGGGCGAGGATCTCGGGGTCGTTGTCGCTGATGTCCGCGATCGGATCTCCAGCCTCGACGCGATCGCCCTCGGCGACATGCCACTTCTGGATGCGGCCCTCGATCGGCGCCTCGATCAGCTGCTGACGCTCGAGCGGCGCGTAGGCGATCACCCGCCCCTGCCCCGCCACCGTCTGCTGCCAGGGAATCAGCGCCAGCGCGAGGATGCCGATCAACAAGCCGATGACGACCGTGCGAGCCAGCATCGCCGCAGCCCGTGGCGGGCTGACTTCGAGCAGGCTCGAGCGCGTGGTGTCGAACAACGTGATGGGTTGCAGCATGGTCGCCTCGGCCTTCAGCAGTGGGAGATCTCGAAGCGGTGATCGCAACGCTCGAGCACCTCGGTGCTCGAGGTCGCGACGATCAGCGTCCATGGTCGGGCCGGATCGAAGATCCAGCCGTAGAGCTGCTCGCGCTCGATCGCGGACAAGCCCAGCCCGTCCAGCCCGCGATCGATCAGCAGGAGCCGCGGCCTCGCCAGCAGCGTCCGAACCAGCACCAGCCGACGGATCTCGCACTCGTCGAGCGGCCCGCCGTCGCCGTCGTGAAAGAGCATCGTGTCGAGCCCGCGCGGCAGCGAGAGCACGCGCTCGCGCAGCTGCACGAGCCCGAGCAGGTCGAGCAGCTCGGAGTCGTCGCGCCGCTGCCCGAGCTCGAGGTTGTCGCGCACGCTGGCCCAGACCAGCTCGCCACCGCGGACCAGACCGACCTGCGCGCGCAGGCTCTCGGGGTCGAGCATGTGCGACTCGATCCCGTCGAGCCGCGCGCTCAGTGGCGTGGCCTCGCGCTGCCCGTAGAGACCGTAAAGAAGATCGAGCACGCGACTGTGGCTGCCGGTGCAGCCGATCAGCCCGAGCCGCTCGCCGGGCTCGAGCGCGACTACCAGCGCCTGCTCGCAGCTGCGCTCGCGCAGCTCCACGCTCATCCCCAGCTCTCCCGGCGGCAGCAGCACGCCGCCTTCGGGCTCGAGCGTGGCGTCGAGCGTCTTGCCGAAGGTCGCGACCGCGGCCGCAGCCTCGTAGATCGGATCGAGCTGCCGACCGAGCCGATTGAGCCCCGCGCCGATCGTCGAGACCAGCACCGAGGCCGCGACCAGCTGGCCGAGGGTCAGCTGCCGCTGGATGACCAACCAACCGCCGAGGCTGAGCAACACCACGGTCGCGATCACCTGCAGACCGACGCCGGTCGTGATCTGCCGCAGCAAGCTCTTGAAGTAGTCACCGCGCGCGCTCAGCCAGCGGCGCAGCAGCATCTCGCCGCGCACGTCGGCGAACGCCCGCCCGCGCGCGTCGGCAAAGATCAGCCGCCCACCCGCGACGTCGTCCATCCACGCGAACAGGTCGTACTTGCAATCCGACTCGTGCACCGCCCGCGGCCCGGCCCCCCAGCCCGAGGCCACGACCGCCACGATGCCGACGATCAGC
>DATLLB010000055.1:0-2778 GCA_035538075.1 Enhygromyxa sp. | reverse complement strand
GCTGCGCCGGTTTGTGGAACCGGCCCCACGCGCGCTCACCCGCATGGTCGTCAGCGGCGACTTCAACCATCCCCTGCCGTCGTCGCTCCGCGACAAGATCCTCTCGGGCGTAGGGCTGCCGCAACTGCGGACGCTTGGCCTGCAGTTCTACAGCGAGAACGCCAACGCGATCGCCCGCGTGCTCGAGTCGCCGCTCGGCCACGGCCTGACGCGATTCGAGCTCGATCTCCGCAGCGGCGACGGCCGCAAGCTCGCCCGTATCCTCTCCTCCCTCCTGCGCCTCGCTCCGCCGCAGCTGCGCGAGCACAGCTGCGCGTGGGGCTTCGCCTACGAGCTGACCCGCGATGGCGACGGCTGGGCGATCGTCGCCACCTACGCGAGCTCCAAAGGCGACCGCTTCCACATACTCACCGACCTGCTCACAGCCCTGCGCGAGCAAGGCGACATCGATCGGCTGACCAAGCTGGAGCTGAAGACCCCCAGCTACAAGGCGCGGCCCGACGAGCTCCTCCGCCTGCGCCGAGCCGCCTGCGGCCTCATGTAGGGCTGCCGAAACCCCTACCTAATCCAGCCGCCACCGAGCACGCGCTCGCCCTGATAGACGACGGCCGCCTGTCCGGGCGCGACCGCACGCACGGGCGCAGCGAAGCGCACCCGCGCCCGATCGCCGACCAGCACGACCTTCGCTGGACTCGCCACGCTGCGGTGGCGGATCTGCACGCTGGCCTCGATCTCCTCGCCCTCGGGCAGATCCGCGAGTCGGCGAAAGTCCTCGATCTCGATCGCCTCCGTGCCGAGCTGATCGGCATCACCGACCACCACTGCGCGCGACTCGGGCAGCACTCGCAGCACGTAGCGCGGCTGATCGCCTGCGACCCCGAGCCCGCGCCGTTGGCCGATGGTCACGCGGTGAATGCCCTTGTGCTCACCCAGCACGCGCCCGCTCGCGTCACGAATCTCGCCCGGCCCGAGCTGCTCGAGGTCGAGCCCGAGCGCGCGGGCGCGGGCCTCGACGACCTCGGCATGATCGCCGCCGGGCACGAAGCACAGCTCCTGGCTGTCGGGCGCGTCGGCGTTGGGCATGCCGAGCGCGGCCGCCTTGACGCGCACGTCCGCCTTGGACCAACCGCCGAGCGGGAACTCGACCGCGCCGAGCTGCGCGCGGCCCATCGCAAACAGGAAGTAGCTCTGATCCTTGCTCGGATCGCTGGCGCGCAGCAGGGCAGGGCCGTCGTCGCGCGCTTCGATGCGCGCGTAGTGACCGGTCACCAGTCGCTCGGCCCCGAGCGCCCGCGCCCGCGCGAGCAAGGGCCCGAACTTGACGTGCTCGTTGCAGCGGGCGCAGGGGTTGGGCGTGCGCCCGGCCGTGTACTCGCGCGCGAAGTCGTCGATCACCGCGGCCTCGAAGCGCGCGCGCTCGTCGACGGTGTAGTGCGGGATGCCGAGCTGATCGCAGACCCGGCGCGCGAGGTCGATCTCAGCCGGCGAGCAGCAGGTCCCGCCGCGACCGCGACGCTCGCCGCTCGCGTCGTAGAGCGCCATGGTCAGGCCGACGACCTCGTGCCCGGCCTCGACCATCAGGGCGGCGGCGATCGAGGAGTCGACCCCGCCAGACATTGCAACGACGATGCGGCTCATTTAGCCCCCCGTGATCGCTTTCGTATGAGCCACGCTTCGTCCGCTTCGCGGCCGGTCGGTCGCTTCGCTCCCTCGGTGGGCTGGTTCGTGGTTGGCATCGGCACGTGGGGCCCCCAAAGGGGGCCTTGATCCCTCGGTGGAGGGAGCGGCCTGAAATAGCTCGAAACAGTTGGCGCGCACGCGGGCGACGATGCCCGGCAGCAGCTCCAGCAGCCGCTCGACGTGCGCGGCCTGGTTGTCCTTGCCCAGCGAGATCCGCAGCGCGCAGCTGGCCAGCCGCGGATCGACGCCGAGCGCGAGCAACACCTTGCTGCCGCCGAGCTTGCCGCTGTTGCAGGCCGAGCCGGTCGAGACCGCGATGCCCTCGAGGTCGAGGTTCATCAGCAGCAATTCGCCGCTGCACTCGGGGATGCTGACCAGCACGGTATTGCCGAGGTTGTGCTCGAGGTCGCCATACACGATCGCGTCCGGGACCCGCTCGCGCAGCCCGGCGAGCAGTCGCTCGCGCAGGCTGGCGAAGTGGCGGCGCCGCTGCTCGAGCTCCTCGTCGACCAGCTGCGCGGCGACGGCAAAGCCGTGGATGATCGGCAACGCCTCGGTGCCGACTCGACGCCCGCGCTCCTGCGAGCCGCCGATCCACAAGGGCTCGAGCTGGTGATGCGGGCGATGAATCAGCGCGCCGACCCCCTTGGGCCCGTGGATCTTGTGGCTGGAGACGCTGAGCAGATCGACGCCCCAGCCGGCGAAGCTGACCGGCCGCTTGCCGAACGCCTGCACGGCGTCGCTGTGGATCAAGATCGGTCGCCCGATCGAGTGGCTCGATCGGATCGCCTGCACGATCGCCGGGATGTCGTAGCCGTTGCCGAGCTCATGGTTGGCGGCCGCGAGCGAGACCAGGCCGACCTCGGGGTGGCCCTCCAGCGCCGCGACGACCTGCTCGGGCGCGAGTCGGCCTCGCTCGTCGACCTCGACGAACACGTGATCGATGCCCTCGCGCTGCAGACGCTCGCCGGCCCCGAGCACCGCCGGGTGCTCGATCTTCGTGGTCAGCAGCGCACTCGGACGGCCGGCCGCTCCCAGGGCCCGGCAGCTGCCGAGGATCGCCAGCGCGTCGGCTTCGGTCCCGCCGCTGGTGAAAGT
>DATLLB010000054.1:0-2352 GCA_035538075.1 Enhygromyxa sp. | reverse complement strand
ATCGACTCGAAGATCCAGTACTTCGAGCGCGGCGACGTGCCCGTCGATAGCCAACACTGGCACGTCGACGGGTCCATCACCGTGCGCGGTCCCGAGGTCGAGCGCCTCGGCCACGGCGTCCTGCACGACATGAAGGCGCGCCTGCTGAATCCCGCGATCTCGCCCAAGTACCTCAGCTATCAGTCCTCGCAGCACTGCGCGACGATGTTCGTGACCGAGCCGGTGACGCTGCGATTGCCCGCGCTGATCCCCAACTTCGACCAGCTCGATCGCATGGTTCGCGCCCGCAACCCCGCCTGCGCGCCGCAGCCGGCCGGGGCGATCGTCCGCTTCGACGGCCTCTCGCTGCACCGCGCGGTCACGGCGAGCGAGTCCGGCTGGCGATTGTGGATCCGCTGTGTCGAGACCGATCGCGAAGTGCAGCTCGACGCAGACATCATCGAGTGCTACGGCACTGTGTTCCGCACCCGCACCTGATGTTCAGATGATCTCGAAGTAGCGCGCGAGATCCCAGTCGGTGACGTGCTTGCGCGCGAGTCGGTCCTCCCAGTCGCGCGTGGCCGCGAAGTGATCCACGAACGCGTCGCCAAACAGTTCCCGCGCGACGTCGGACGCGGCGAAGCGCTTGGTCGCCTCGCCGAGCGTGCCGGGCAGCAGCTCGGCGCCGTTGTTGTTCGCGTACGCGCTCCCGCGCACCATCGGCGGCAGCTCGACCTGATTCTCGATCCCCCACAGTCCGCTCGCGAGCGCGGCCGCGATCGCCAAGTAAGGATTCGCGTCCGCAGGCCCGACCCGGTACTCGCTGCGCGTCGCCTTCGGCCCGGCCGGGATCGCCCGAATCGCCGTGGTGCGATTCTCGATCCCCCAGGTCGCATGCGTGGGCGCCCACATCCCCGGCACCAGCCGTCGATACGCGTTCACGGTCGCGCACACCATCGGCAGCAACTGCGGCATCAAGACCACCTGCCCGGCCAGGAAGTGCCGCATCGTCGGCGACAGCCCGTCAGGATCGTTCGCGTCCCAAAAGACGTTCTCGCGCGTATCGAGCCGCTCGAGCGAGACGTGAATGTGCCCGCTCTGACCCGGATACTGGTTGCTCCACTTGGCCATGAACGTGGCCATCAAGCCCATTCGCTGCGCGAGGATCTTGGTGAAAGTCTTGAACAGCGCGCCCTTGTCGGCGGCCGCGAGCGCCTCGTCGTAGTGTAGGGCCGCCTCGATCACGCCCGGCCCGGTCTCGGTGTGCAGGCCCTCGATCGGGCACTCGAGCCCGTCCATGGTCTCGAGCAGCGCGTGGTAGAGCTCTGCGTGGACGCCCGAGCGCAGCATCGAATACCCGAACATGCCGGGCGTGAGCGTCTCGAGATCGCGATAGCCCTTCGCGCGAGCGCTCTGCGGGGTCTCGTTGAACACGAAGAATTCGTATTCGAGCGAGGCCTGGGCGAAGTAGCCCATTTGATTGGCCTTGGCGATCACGCGCGAGAGCAGCCGCCGCGGGCACACGGCCTCGTACTCGCCGTCGAATTGCCCGATCACCAGGATCGTGTCGTCCTCGCTGGGCACCCGCCGAACGGTGCCGAGATCGAGCGAGACCGGCGCGTCTCGGTAGCCGGTGTGCCAGCCGGACACCTGGGTGTTGTCGAACAGCTGATCGCCGCTGTCCCAGCCGAGCACCACGTCGCAGAAGCCAAAGCCCTTGCGCAGCGCCGACTCGAATTTGTCGCGGTCCATGTACTTGCCACGGAACACGCCGTCGGTGTCGAACACACCGACCTTGTGGAAGCGGATGCCCTCTTCGTCGAGGAACGCGATGAGCTGATCGGGATCTTGAAATTGCATGGTGGTCACCGGCGTCGATCTGGTTTCACGGCGCACGGCGCCTGAAGTGCAAGCTCTTGGGGCGGGTGAGCGCGCGCAGGCCCAAATGCGAGAGCGAGACGCCGTGGCCGGAGTCCTTCACTCCCACCCAAGGCAGCTGCGGATCGAGGTAGTCGCAGCGATTCTGAAACACGGTGCCGGTCTCCAGCGCGTCGGCGAGCTGCTCGATCCGCTCGTCGTCGCGCGTCCAGACTGACGCGGTCAGGCCGTACGCGGAGTCGTTCATCAAGGCCAGCGCCTCGTGCTCGTCGCGGACCTTCATGATGCCGATCGCCGGGCCGAAGGTCTCCTCGCGCATGAGCGCCATCGAGTGGTCGACGTCGACCAGCACCATCGGCGCGACGTAGCACGGCGAGCGATCGGGCACCTCGAAGTCATTCGCGTCGGTGAGCAGGCGAGCCCCCGCCGCGATCGCGGCTGCGACCTGCTGCTGGACTCGCGCGGCCGCCCGCGCGTCGACGACCGGCCCGAGCG
>DATLLB010000053.1:0-4595 GCA_035538075.1 Enhygromyxa sp. | reverse complement strand
ATGGTGCAGATCCCCGCGGGCGCGTTCCTGCGTGGCGACATCCCGATGCGCTACGACGCCAAGTCGGGTCGCGAGCGGCCGCACATCGAGTATGCCGGGCAGCCGCTGTGGCAGGATCAGCTGCCGAGCTTCTGGGTCGACGGCTACGAGGTCTCGCGTCGCGCGTACGCCAAGTGTGTGGCGGCCGGCGAGTGCACGCCCGCGCGCTGCCTCGACGGCAGCGACGGGCGCCCGACCGAGGTCACGATCGGCGAAGAGGAGCTGCTCGCGTTTCCGCAGACCTGCGTCACGCACCAGCAGGCCGCGCATTACTGCGAGTGGCGTGGCGCGAGGCTGCCGACCGAAGGCGAGTGGGAGTACGCCGCGCGCGGCCCCGAGGGTTGGATGTTCCCGTGGGGTCACGACCTGCGTGACGAGCTCGGGCTCGCGCTCGGTCCGGTCGGCTTCGATCCGATCGACATCAGCTACTTCGGACTCAAGGGCTTTGGTGGCAACGCGATCGAGTGGGTGGCCGATCGCTTCGATCCGGACGCCAACGTCGCGCACTACCTGGCCGGATCGTTTCGGCGAGACGACGGGCCGCTCGCGCGCAGCTACGCACAGTGGAAGCAGAGCTTGTGCGGCGGCTCCGACTGCGAGCTCGGCGAGCGCTACGTGGTCAAGGGCGGCCGCTCGGGCGCCCGCGCGGCGGCCTTCGAGCTGCCCGAAGGTCGCACGCTCGCGGAGGTGCCCGACAGCAACTTCGAGGGCGATCGCGCGGTCGCCCAGCACAACCGGCTCGGCTTTCGCTGCGCCGCCGATCTCGAGCCCGAGCAGCCGAGCTTGACCGTGCCCAAGCCGGCGATGCCACTGCCGCTGCTGCGGCAGGAGGGCGGCTACGAGCTGTTCCTCGCGATCGCCGAGGCGGTCGATCGGCAGGAGGCCGAGCGCTTCTGTGCGCAGCTGGTCGCCCCCGGCGATCCGGAGCCGCCCGAGGGCGGCAATGGTTGGCGGCTGCCCACGCTCGAGGAGATCCGCGCGACCGTCAGGTGGTTCGGCGGGCCGGGTCCGTTCTGGCTGGCCGAAGGCGCGGCCGAGCAGACCCACGTGGACACCGAAGGCGCCGAGTGGGCGCTGATCGAAGCGGACGAGAGCGAGGCGCTGATGGCTCGCTGCATCCGCTCGCGGTAGCGGCTACCCTCGCGGGCGATGCCACGCCCACTGATCACCCTCGCGAGCGCGCTGTGCTTGCTCGCTGCGTGCGAAGGCGCCAAGCCGGCCGCGAGCAAGACCGCGGGCGACGAGCCGGTCGAGCGCAAGCCCGAGCCGAGCAAGCCCGAGCCGAGCAAGCCGGACGATCAACCGCCGTCGGTCGAGCTGGTCAGCGAGCCCGCGCCCGCCGACCGTCCGCCACCGCCGGCCTGGTTCGACGCGACCAAGATCGAGCACCAGACGCTGATCAATCAGATGGCCTCGGAGGGCACGATGGCGGGCGGCTACGCCTCGGCGCTGATCCTCGAGCTCGAGCCCGGGATCAGCAACGAGCAGTGCATTGAGCGAGCCAAGGCGGTGCTCGTCCAGAGCATCCCCGAGCTGCCCGAGCCGACGCCTGACGGCGAGCGCCTGATGCTGCAGGGCAAGACCGACGACTACCACTACACGGTCGTGTGCGGCGAAGCCAAGGGCAAGCCGACCATGTATCTGAGCTACACCGGGACACGCTGATGACATCATCGTGTCCCGGTGTTCTAGATCTCGATGGAGGGCCGTCGCCGGCCCTCCCCCGCGCCGGGCGGACCCGTCGCGGGTCCCCCTCCCACACGGTCGCCCTTGCAGGGCTCTGCGCCTGATGAACACGCTCTGGTTGGCCCGCATCCTCGGCGACGATCGTCGCCCGCTCACCCTGCGAACCCGCACCGACGGCGAGGCGCCGGGGCCCGACGCGTGCTGGGAGCCGATCGCGGATCCGTTCGCGACGGCCAGCTTCGAGGGCGGTGATCCGGCCACGCTCGCGGCCACGGCCGCGGCGCTCGGGCCTGCGCGAGCACTGCTCGACCAGCGCCTGCTGCCGCCGATCCATCCACAGAAGATCATCGGCATCGGACGCAACTACAAGGCGCACGCCGAGGAGCTCGGCAACGAGGTCCCGACCACGCCGCTGACCTTCTTCAAGCCGACCTCGTGCCTGTTGGTCTCCGGCGACGCGCTCGAGCTCCCGCGCGGGTACCAGCGCATCGACATGGAAGCCGAGCTGGTCGTGGTGATCGGTCGCCGCGCTCGCAAGCTCGCGGCCGAGCGCGCGTGGGAGCACGTGGCCGGCTACCTGCTCGGCAACGACGTCTCGTGCCGCGACCTCCAGCAGTCGGACAAGCAGTGGACGCGGGCGAAGGGCTTCGATGGGTTTGGGCCGGTCTCGCCGTTTCTGCGGCTGGTCGAGCCAGGGTGGGCGTTGCCGGTCGAGCAGCTGGAGATCCGTGGCTACCTGAACGACGAGCGCGTGCAGACCGGCGCGTGCGAGCTGATGATCTTCTCGATACCCACGCTGATCGAGCACCTCAGCGCGTGCATGACCCTCGAGCCGGGGGATCTGATCTTCACGGGCACGCCGGCCGGAGTCTCGCCGCTGGCGCCCGGCAACGTGGTGCGGGTCGAGCTGGGCGGGCTCGATCTCGGGCGGCTGGTCACGCCGGTGACGTAGCCAAAAATAATTTCGAAAAGTCTGCAAAGCCTCCGGGCGCGGGCCGACAAGGCAGGGCGAGCCGTCATGCCCACCAGCCCGACCCATCAAAATTTCGTGCTGCTGTTCGGCAGCCACCCCGAGCTCACCTTCGAGCTCGCGCGGCGGGCCGGCGCGCCGGTGGCGTACGATTACGAGCGATTTGAGGACGCAGCGACGGAGTTCGACGATCCGCTGACCGGCAATCCGGTGCGCGTGGATCTGGCGCTGGTTGGCCACGTGGACGCGGATACGCGACGAGGGATCGCGCTCGAGGTCCAGCTCGACGTGGACCTCAACAAGGAATGGACGATGGAGCTCTACCGCGCCGGGCTCCGCCGTCGGCACAAATGTCCGGCCTGGGTGCTGGTCTTCACTCCCGAGCCGAGTGTCCGTGCCGCCGTGCTCGAGCGCATGTTCGTCGTGGAGCCGGAGCTGCGCCCGTACGTCGTAACACCGGAAATGATCCCAATCGTGCAGGATCTACAGGTCGCACTCGACAATTATGCATGGGCGGTGCTGGCGGCGACGGTTCACAACACTGGGCCGCAAGCCGTCATCGGTGCGACCATGGCGATTCGAGCACTCTTGCGCATCGCCCCCGATCATCATGAGAGGTACATTCAGTTGGTCTCGGCCAGCGTCGGAGAAAAAATCATGCAACAGGTCCGCGAGCAACTACCACCGGAAGAGCAATGGGAACTCACCGACTTCGAGCGGCGCGGCTCGACTTACTTCAGGGCGCACCGGGAGGGATTTAAAGAAGGTCTCGAGCAGGGTCTCGAGCAAGGTCTCGAGAAAGGCTTGCAGGCAGCGCTGCGCACGGTCCTCGAGGTCCGCGGACTGGCGCTCGACGATCGCGTGCAAGAGCGCATCGCCGCTTGCAGCGATGTCGTTCAGCTGCGCGAGCTCATCGCCCGTGCGGCGACGATCACGACCAGCGAAGAATTGTTCTCGCCCTGATCAGTCCCACGCCAAGCGCGGCAGCTCGTCGCTCACGCCGAACTTGCCGCGCTCGTCGCGAGTGATCCTCGCCGCGGCAATCCTGGGATCGTGAGTGAAGAACGCCCACCCCGCTTCAGCGATCACCCGCTCGAGCATCGCCTGCTTCTCGTCGATCAACAGCTCCGGGTAACGGTCGTAGCCCATCGTGATCGGCAGGTGCACCCACGGCACGCCGGGGATCAGATCGCCCATGAAGGTCACGGGTCCGCGCTCGCTCTCGACCCGAGTCAGCATCAAGCCGGGCGTGTGGCCTTCGGAGTAGCTGAAGCGGAAGCGATCGCCGAGCGTGGTCGAGCGCTCGCCGTCGACCAGCTCGAGCCGGCCGCTGGCTTCGAGCAGATCGCAGAGGCCCGGGATGAAGCTCGCCCGATCGCGCGGGTGCGGGTCGCGGGCCCGCGCCCAGGCCTCGCGGCCGATCACGTAGCCGGCGTTGGGAAACGCGAGCTCGAGCGCGCCGCCGGTCTGCTCCCACGCGCGCAGCAGGCCGCCGGCGTGATCGAAGTGCAGGTGCGAGAGCACGATCGCATCGACCTGCTCGGGCGCGACCCCGAGCTCGGCGAGCGAGCGCAGCAGCACGTGCTCCGACTCCTGCACGCCGAACCGCTCGCGCAGCTTTGGTTCGAAGAATGCACCAATCCCGGTCTCGATCAGGATCGTGCGCCCACCCTCGCGACATAGCAGCGAGCGGCACGCGAGGTCGATGCGGTGTTGATCGTCGGCGGGCGCCCAGCGCTCCCACACCACCCGCGGGCAATTGCCGAACATCGAGCCGCCGTCGAGCTTCTGCGTGTTGCCTTCGACCGAGTGGAGCTGCATGAGCGTGCAATAGCGCAGCGCCCAGGAGACGTCGATGGCGAGGCGTCGATGGCGAGGCGTCGACAGCCGCAGGGGCGCC
>DATLLB010000052.1:0-3670 GCA_035538075.1 Enhygromyxa sp. | reverse complement strand
CTCGACGCGCTGGGGATCGAGCGCTGGAATGAGCCGGCGGCGGCCCAGGAGCGCAAGCCGCTGGATCTGCGGCTCTCCTGCGCAGGACCGGAGGCCGAGATCGCGGCGGTCGCCCGGCTGCTGCGCGCCGAGCCGGGCATGGCCTCGGTCGTGCTCGCGCCCGCGGAGGCGATTCCGCGCTGGGCGGCGCGGCTCGGCCATCGCGACGTGCCCGTGCGCGCCTGGGTCGATCGGCGTGCGACCGACACGGCGACCGCGAGGACCGTGCGGGCGCTGCTGCGGATCGTGAGCGCGCCCGAGCAAGCTCGACGCGCGGACCTCGAGGCGGTGCTGTTCGGCCCGGCGCTGCGGGCCTGGGTGGCGCTCTCGGACGAGCTCGAGCTCGACTATCCCCGCGATCCCACGCCCGGCGATCTGCGCGACGCCTGGGAGGAGCAACGCGCGTCATCGTTCTCGCTGCGCGGCTTGGCCGAGCGCGTGCGCAAGACGGCGCAGCGCCGCGTCGAGGCGCTGGACGAACGAGCGCGGCGCTTCGGCTGGGCGGCCGAGTTGCTCAAGCGACGCCGCAGTCGGACCGAGCGGGCGCACGCGCTGCTGAGCGCGACGATCGAGAAGCTGGCCGAGCTCGCGCACGCGTGGGAGCCCGCGTCGCTGCGCGCGTTGTTGGACGACTGGGATCTGCTCGGTCGCGCGGCCGTGCACGGCGTCGAGTCGGCGCCGATGAGCGCGGCGCGGGTGATCGTCGAGCTGCTCGGGAAGAGCGGTTCGGAGCTGACGGCGATCGAGCTGGCGGCCAACCTCGATCACGCGCTGGCGAGCGCGGCGGTCGGGAGCTGGACGCAGATGCGATCGATCACCGGTGGACCACCGGTGTGGCTGTTGCCGTACGCGAGCGCGGCGGAGCTCGGGCGCCTGCCCGCGCGCGTGATCCTGACGGGGCTCGATCGACATCCGTCGCCGCCGGTTCACCACGGACCAGTGTCCGAGTTGCTGCGCGCGAGCTTGGGCTTGGTCCCCGATCACGCTCGCTTCACCTTCGAGCTGCGCGAGCTCGATGCCATGGTCGCTCGCGCGGGGCCGCGGCGGCCGGTGATCGGCAGCTGGCGTCACCGCGACGGAGCCGGCAGTCGGCGGCCGCCGGGGCCGTGGATCGCCGGACGGCAAGACGAGGGCGTGGAGCAGCTCGTCGGGGTCGACGTGATCGCGCTGCCGCCGAGCGAGGCGCTCGGCGTGCGACCGACCTCGCCGCTCGAGCGTGCGCTGCTCGACTGGGCCGCCGATCCGCAGCTGCGTCGACGGATCGAGGCGATCCGATCGCACGACTCGCCAGAGGTCGGACCGCACACGGGCGAGCTGGGCGTGGCGGTGCCGCCCGACCGCCCCTACTCGGCCAGCGCGCTGCAGCACTACGCGGCGCTGCCGTTTCGCTACTTCGTCGAGCGCGTGATCGGCCTGCGCGAGCGCGAGCGGGCGGCCGAGTCGGCGTCGGCGTTGCTGGCCACCGAGCAGGGCTCGGTGGTTCACCGCGCGCTCGAGACTGTGCTCGAGACGCGGCTGCAAGGCAGCGAGGGTCCGCTCTATCTCGCGACGATCGCGGAGCCGCTGCTCGACGAGCTGATCGAGGCGCTCGCGGTCGGCTATCGCCGCCGCGCCGAGCACGGTCAGGCCGAGGCGATCTGGGCCAACGAGCGTGATCGCTGGGCGACGGAGCTGCGCGCGTGGTGGGATCACTGGCGCGCGCGAGTGAGCGACGCGTGGGGCCCCAACCCGTCGCGGCGCAAGCCCGAGGCCGAGGTGCTGATCCCCTCGCCGCTGCTGCTCGCGGCCGAGTGGTCGCTGACTTCGGGCGACGAGCCGCTGCAGCTGGACCTCGGGCTGCGCACGATCCCGTTCGTGGGCGCGGTCGATCGCATCGAGATCGATCCGCTGCGGCAGCGCCTCAACGTCTGCGACTACAAGACCGGGCGACCGAGCTGGCCCTCGGCGGTCGCGGCTCAGCTGCGCGCGGGCGTGCACCTGCAGCTGCCGCTCTACGCCCTCGCGGTCCAGCAGATCGCCAACGGCGAGCCCGAGCGTCTGCGCTTGCCCGGCCCGGCGCCGGTCGGGGCGCTGCGGCTCGAGTACCTGCAGCGGCCGTTGCCCAGCGCGCCCGGTCGCACGCCCACACCGCAAGCGCGAGGGTTCGCGCCCGACAGCCCGCTCGGCGTGGATGCGAGCGGACAGGTGTGGACGATCCGGCAAGCGGCGGCCGGGTTCACGCTCGCGTTCGTGACCGCGATCGAGGCCGGACGCTTTCCGGTGGTCGCCCGCACGGCGACCGGGCGCGGACGGGGCCGCAGCGATCGCCTGCACGAGCTCGCGCGCGTGGTCGCGAGCGCCGAGCAGCGCAAGACCGAGCTGCCGCCAGCGCTGCGTCCGTTGCCGGATCCGCGGCTCGCTCGGGAGGTCGTGCAGTGAGCGACGCGGTCGCGAGCCGCTTCGGGCCGATCTTCGATCCGCTGCGATCGGTGGTGCTGGTCGCGAGCGCAGGCACGGGCAAGACCTGGCGTCTGGTTCGTCGCTACCTGCGGATCATCGCGACCTTGGATCCGCAGACCGGCGCGCCGTGGGCTCGGCCCGAGCAGGTCGTGGCGGTCACGTTCACGCGCGCCGCCGCGGCGCAGATGCGGGCGCGGGTGTTCGCGGCCTTGACCATCGCGCCCGAGCACGTCGGCGAGGACGATCTGGTGCTCGCCGAGGTCGCGTCCGAGACCGACCTGACGACGCGGCTCGAGTTGGCCGAGCACGTCGCGGCCGCGCCGATCGGCACGTTGCACTCCTTGTGCGCGCGGATGATCGCCGAGTTCCCAGAGCTCTCGGGCGTGCCTCCGGACGCGCGACCGCTCGAGCCCGCCGAGCAGCAGCTCGAGCTCGACGCGTTCGTGTCGGGCTGGCTCGATCGGGTGATCGACGATCCACGGCACCGCGCCCACGCGGGCTGTGTCGAGCTGTTGCGCGCGCACCCGCTCGGCTTCGTGCGTCGCGAGCTGCGGGCGATGGTCGACGATCCCGAGGGCCTGCAGTCGCGCTGGCTCGACGCCGAGGCGATCGCGAGCGCGCGCGAGCAATTCGTGCGAGCGCAGTGGCGTGGCTACGTCGAGCAGCTGCGGATACCGCTCTCGCTGGTCTCGCAGGCGTGCGCGCACGAGCTTCGCAACGGCAAGGCGACGCCCAAGCTGCTCGAGCTCAACGATCGCATCGCTCGCCTGCAGCGGCGCCACATCCCCGAGCCGGAGCTCGCCAGCGTGCTCGCCGACGTGCACGAGCTGATGTCGCAGCGGCCCAGCAACGAGCTGGGGGCCGTGAGCGCGATGCTGGTCCAGCTTCGCAACCACCACAAGGTGATCTCGACCCGACGCGAGCGCCTGGTGCTGCCCGATCCTCGCGGACTGCAGCCAAAGCAGGCGGACCACCTGAGCCGCTGGATCGCGCTCGCCAGTGCGGCACGCGAGGACTGGGCGGTGAGCCTGCAGCAGCGGGCGGTGCTGCGCTACGACGATCTCGAGCTGCTCGCCCGTCGGCTGCTCGACGATCCGCGCGCGCAAGGGCACCTGCGCGGCCGCTATCGTCACGTGCTGGTCGACGAGTACCAGGACATCAACCCGATTCAGGCGCAGATCATCGAGCGACT
>DATLLB010000051.1:0-11761 GCA_035538075.1 Enhygromyxa sp. | reverse complement strand
AGCGCTCGGCCGTCGCGAAGCCGGCCAGCTCGAGGGTCGGCGTCTCCGAGGCCACCCAGTGCGACCACTTGGGCGTGACGACACCGTGCTCCGAGACATTGATCGCCGCGCGTCGGGTGAGTTGCGACTCGGAGTCCAGCGCGTAGACGAACACGAACGAGTCGATGTACCCGAACCCGCCGTCGCTGCGATCGAGCGGGTGATCCTCCACGCCGGCGAGCGCGACGGGGAGCTGCTGTTCGCGCTCGGGGCCGATCGCGAACGACCAGATCGGCCCATCGTGGGTGATCGCGCCGAGCTCGATTACCTCGTCGCTTGCGAGCCGATGGACGCGGACGCGGTGATCGAGCAGGCAATTGGCGAACAGGCGATCGCCCACGAGCTCGAGCGCGAGCGGGCCGCGGCAGTACTCGGACACCACTCGCGTGGGCGCGAGCGCGTCACCGGATC
The DNA here is from genome assembly GCA_035538075.1 of Enhygromyxa sp. GTDB lineage: Bacteria > Myxococcota_A > Polyangia > Nannocystales > Nannocystaceae > Plesiocystis. Next base: position 11,311 of record DATLLB010000051.1, on the reverse strand, counting down.
CGCGCAGCACGTGCAGTCGCGCGCCCTCGTCGGCGACCAACACCGCGTCGTCGGACGCGATCGCGATCGCCCGCGCCGCGAAGGCCTCCGGCAGCTCGACGCTGGCGCGCGGCTCCAGTCGCTCGTTCACCACGTAGCGTGCGATGCGGGCCTCCCCAGTGCCGACGACCAGTAACTCGCCGTCGCCCCACGCGAGGTCGGTCGGGTCGTGCACGGTCGCGCGCTCGTCCACCACTTCGCCGCGCGCGTCGAACAGCACCACCCGATCGGCCCCACGCAGCAGCCCGGCCACGCGCCCGTCCGGCAGCGCGATCAACTGATAGGGGTCGGCGCCGAAGCGTCCGTCCGAGGCAGGGATCGCGGCAAAGTCGGCCGCCTCGCGCTGCGCCTGCTCGTACGCGCTCAGGCGCTCGCGCGCATCGGCGAGCGGATCGACGTCGGGCGCGGGCGCGGGCGCGTCGTCGGGGCTGCAGGCGCTCGCGAGCAGCCCGAGCAACGCGAGCGCTCGCCAATCACCAGCCGCCGTCTTCCTTCTTTTCCTCACCACCGTCCTTCTTCTCGTCCTTCTTCTCGTCCTTCTTGTCCTCTTTCTTGTCGCATCCCGCGGTGGTGAAGCCGAACGCGAGAGCCAAGGTCAGGGCGAGCGCATGGGTGATGGTCTTGTGCATGAAAGCCTCCGAGCGCGCAGTGTAGCGGCGTGCCTTGCCGTGGGTCGAGGGCAATGCGATCCTCGCGAAGATGCGTCGTACCCGTGTTTGCGGCCTGTTTGCTCTGCTGTCGGTGCTGGTGATTGGGTGCACGGAGCCGGATCCCGGCCAACAAGAGGCGGGCTCGGAGAGCGACGGCAGCGACGAGACCGACGGCGGACCGCAGTGCTCCGAGGGCACGTTCGAGGGCGACGACGGACAGTGCCACTGCGGCACCGCCGAGGGCCCGATCTGCGGCGACGCGGCCTACTGCGACGACGCGGCGGCGACCTGCGTGGAGCCGGTCTGCGGCAACCAGCCCGCGTGGAGTCCGGGCACCTCGCTGTTCGAGGAAGCGACCGAAGCCTGGGGTCTGATCGGCGTCGAGGGGACGCGCCTAGCCGTCACCGATCTCGACGGCGACGGCCATGCCGACCTGCTCGTGCGTCGCGGGGGCACGGTCGCCGACGACTTCGGTGGCGTGCGCAATACCTGGCTGCTGCGCAACACCGGCGATGGTTTCGAGGACGTCACGCAGGCCTCGGGACTGCTGACCACCCGGCAGGCGCTCGACCCTGCGATCGGTCGTCCGGCCGAGGTCGTGGCCTCGGCCGACGTCGACAACGACGGCGACCTCGACATCTACACCGGCATCTCGACGGCGGACGCGATGCTCAGCCTCGGCGAGACCAGCGAGCTGTTGCTCAACCAGGGTGACGGCACCTTCGCGCTGGGCCCTGCGAGCAGCGAGCTACGCATGGCCGAGCAGACCGACGCGGTCGCGGGCGCCTCGTTCACCGACATCAACCGCGACGGGCTGATCGATCTGTGGGTCACCGAGCATGCGCTGCAAGATCGCCTCTACTACGGCGACGGCACCGGCGCGTTCATCGACGCGACCGCCGGCTCGGGGCTCGCGACCGTGGCTGGCGGCGACGTCGAGCAGCTCAACGACGGCGCCGTGCACAGTCGGGCCTGGAGCGCGCTCGCGTGTGATCTCGACGGCGACGGCTACCCCGAGCTGCTGGCCGGATCCTACGGGCGCTCGACCAACCATCTGTGGCGCGGGTACTTCGACGAGGAGTCGGGCTTCGTGCGCTTCGCCGCCAACCAGCTCGAGTCCGGCTATGCGCGCGACGACGACTACGAGTGGCAGAGCAACCAGTTCGCGCGCTGCTACTGCCAGGCCAACCCGACCGCCGAGGACTGTGCGGGCGTGCCTGCGCCGCAGATCACCTGCAACACGCCCAACTGGAATCACGCCAGCGACCGCGAGCCCTACCGACTCGGCGGCAACAGTGGCGCGACCGCCTGCGCCGACCTCGACAACGACGGCGACATGGATCTCTACACCGGCGAGATCCGCCACTGGTGGGCCGGGCTCGGCTCCGACATGAGCGAGCCGCTGATCAACGACGGCAGCGGCACCTTCGAGCGACCTGGTCGCGAGGCGCTCGGGATCGTCGTCGACCACGTGACCGGCACCGCGTGGGACGAGGGCCACATGAGCCTGACCACGCTCGACTTCGACAACGACGGCCTGCGCGACGTGTACGTCGGCGCCTCGGATTACCCGGGCAACCGCGGGCTGCTCTTTCATCAGCGCGACGTGCTGCAGTTCGAGGCGGTCACGATCGAAGACGGCTTCGAGCACAACCGCTCGCACGGGGTCGTGACCGCCGACTTCGATCGCGACGGCGACCTCGATCTGATCGTCGGCCACTCGCGCGCCCGCTGTGACGCCAACGCGCCCAACGACTGCTACGCGACCCCGCAGATCCGCGCGTTCGAGAACGTCTACGGCCAGGGCGGCAACTGGCTGCAGCTCTCGCTCGAGGGCGTGACCGCCAACCGCTCGGCGATCGGCGCTCGCGTGCGCGTGACCGCGGGTGGCGTGACGCAGACGCAGGAGGTCGGCGGCGGTTTTGGACACTACGGCGCGCAGGATGATCTGGTCCTGCACTTCGGGCTCGGCGACGCGTGCGAGGCCGAGGTCGAGGTTCGCTGGCCCGACGAGGAGCTGCAGGTCCAACAACTCACGCTGCCGGGTGGGCATCGCTTCGCGCTCACGCAGGGCGAGCGGGCGAGGCTGGCGGACTGATGCGAGGCGTCGCGGTGGCTCTGCTCGCAAGGCTCGCTGCTTGTGTGCCCGGCAGCGAGCCGGTCGTCGAGCCGGCGCAGGAGCCCACGCTCGAGCGCGCCGAGCCGCCCGCTCCCACGACGCCCGAGCCGAGCCCCGAGCTGCCGCCGATCAGCGAGATCCTCTACGAGCATCACGTCGCCTCGGAAGGCCTGTTCGATCTCCAGAGCGCGGGCACGACGTTCCCCCAGCTCACCATCTACACCGACGGCTCGGTGTTGCGCCTCGATCGGCAAGAGCACGGCAGCGCGATTCGAAGGGCTCGGCTCTCGCCGACCCAGCTCGAGCAGTTGCGCGAGCTGTTGCTCGCGCTCGCGCCCTTCGAGCGGACCGTGCAGTACAACTTCGACTGCCCGCGCCCGTCGACCGACCCGTTCGAAGTGCGTGGGACGGCCTGCTACGTGCAGCAGGGCTATCAAATCCGCGTCGGCGAAGGCGAGTGGATCTGCATGAGTGGCTGCCCGATCGAGCCGGCCGACATGCTCGCGACGTTCCTCGCGATCGAGGATCTGCTCGCCGAGATCGGTGAGCTCGACAGCACCGAGTGGACGCCCACGCGTGGACACGTCGCCGTGCTGACCGACGAGAAGACGCCGGGGCCGCTGCCGTGGGCCGCTTCGGTGCAGCCGGAGCTGCCCTACGCGTGGGTGGTCGAGGGCGACGAGTTCGTCGCCGCATGGGAAGCGGCCGGGCGCCGCACGGGCGCCGTCAGCAAGGACGCGGATGGCTGGCGCTACCAGATCACCGTGGTGCCGTGGCGTCCGGGCGAGGACTTGCACGACCGAGTGGCGCGCCTCGACGAGCGGCCGTTCCGCGGCTTCTTGGATGTCTGTGATGGTCTGCAGAAAATTCCCCTGCGCTGGGAGGAGCGCGAGCAATGGGAGCGAGATCAGGGGCGCTGAGCCGACCCTGGGGTGGCGTCACTCGAGGTCGCAGCGCGTCTGCCCGGCCTCGAGTTCGCACACGACGCTCGCGTGCACCTCGTCGCTGGCCTCGAACAGCGGTCGTCCGTCGGCGATCAGCTCGCGCACGCCGGCCGCGACCACCCGCGTCTCGCCGACCCACAAGAGGCGCATCGGCCCCGACGCGCGCACGCCTGCGAGCTCGACCGTGCGCTCGATCGGCTCGCGCGCGAGCTCGACCCACGCCTGCGTGCCCGCCCAGCCTGCGATGCTCGCCTGCGTGCTCGAGATCGAGACCCTCGGTGCGCTGGCGAGGAACGGCTGCGGCACAAACGGCTGCTCGGCGAGCACCTGCATGCTGGCGAAGCAGCGCGGCTGCTCGAAGTCGCCGCCGAGCCCGAGCCCGACATAACCCGCCGATCCGCCGAGCGTGTGCTCGGCCGCGAGCGGATGATCGAGCTGCGGACCCGCCCGCTCCCACCCGAACAAGCTCGCGAGCAGCACCGCGCCCGCGCCCCACTGCGGCCGCGCGTCGCCGCTCTCGAGATAGAACCACGGGCGCTTGCCCTGTCCCTCGCCGAGCCGCCGCGGCACGCTCCCGCGAGCGATCGCCTGGCTGCCCTCGTACGCCCGCGCCGGCTCGGCGCTGCTCGGATCGACGCAGCTCAACCGCACGGTCGCAGAGCCGACCCAGCCGGGATCACCGAGCACTGCCGTGCTGATCCGGTGCGGCTCCTCGCCGCCGCGCTCGGGCGCGATCGCGTAGCGTACCCACGCGAAGCCGGGCGCGACGGCCCACGCCTGCGGACTGCCGCGGCGCTTGTCGAATCGCCCGTCGGTCGCGCTGACGATCGCCGCGTCGTAGGGCCGCGCAGCCGCGCTCGAGCGCGCGTACCAGGTCTGCGTCGGATACCCGAGCTTGCTGTATTGATCGTGATACCGCGAGCTGCTCGCTCCGACGTTGTGCAACACCAGCCCGCCCGCGTCGGCGTCGTGCGTGATCATCCAGCCGACCGCCGGGATCGCATGCACGAAGTGGCCGCGATCGGCCGGCAGCGGCTGCTCGGTCGCGCTCCAAAACGGGTGCTCGGGCGGCAGCGCCAGCACCGAGAGCGCATGCGTGACGAAGTATTGAGAGCCCGGGCGGAGATAATCATCGACCACGCCCGGCTGCTCGCCGTGATAGCCACGCGTCAGCACCTCGTCGGCGTCGAACATGCCGGCCTCGACGTGAAAGCGGAGGTTGCCGGCGCTGATCCGCCGTGCGAGGCCCGGCTCGATCAGCTCGTCGCCCGCGAGGATCGACGCGTGCAAGCTTGCCAGCACGCCGCTGCGGTACGCGAGCGAGCGGCCGAGCGGCGCGATCCGACCGCGCGCGTCGAACAGGTACGGCAGGTGCTCGAGGAACGCCTGCGTGCGATCGGCGATGCGATCGACCCGCTCGCGCTCGCCCTCGCCGGCCCCCACACCCGCCAGCGATCGCCAGAAGCTCAGCTGGGCGTGGACGACGAACGCGTTGTACCAGTCGAAGCGGTGGCGGTGGCCGTCGCGATAGAACCCATCGCCGACGTAGTCGCGCTCGAGTCGATCGAGCTGCTCTCGCAGCGCCGCCTCCGGCACGGCGTGGCCGAGCGCAGCGCGGGCGCTGTTGCGAGCGATCTGAAAGGCCAACCAGTTCGCCGCGAGCGGCTGCTCGGCGGGCGCGAGCCAGGCCATGATCCGCTCGCGCTGCGCCGGATCGAGTTGGTCCCACACCCGCGCGCGCGAGCGGACCAGAAACTCGGCGACCATCGCCGCCTCGACCTCGCGCTGATCCCAGCCGCCGCGGCTGCGATACCAGTAGTCGGGACTCGCCGGATCGGTGCCGCTCAGCACGATCGTCCTCGCGATCGCGAGCACGTCCAGCTCGCGCCCATCGACGCGCACGCGATCGGGGTTGCACGCGCACGCCAACCAGGCCCCGAGCGCAGGCAGCATGCGCGTCGCCCCTTCCATCGCGGCTGGCAGCTTCTCGCCGCCGACGTAGCGCGTGCGTGCGCCGTAGAAGCTGCGGTGCTCGACGAACCCCAAGAGCAGGCGCCCGAACACCGCCTCGTAGTGCGCCCGCGTCCAGCCGGTGTAGGGCGAGCGCTCGCGGTCCTCGACCGGCGCGCGCTCGATGTGCTTGGCGGGCGCGGTGCTGTCGATCGAGCGTGCAGCGTCCGGGTTGCCGCAGCCGATCGCCAGCACGACCGCCGCCAACCACGAGCCCCGACTCACAGCGCCCCGGGCGTGCCGATCGCGACGCGGAGCACCTTGTTGCCGAACAGCTGGGTGACGTACAGCGAGCACGGATCGAAGCCGGGCCCGTCGCCGAACGCCATGCTCGCGACCGAGAGGATGTCCTCGGCGACCAGCTCGCCACGCTGCAGGCTGTCGGCCGCGCCGTCGACCCGCCAGATCTGTCCGGGGATGTTGGCCGCGACGTAGACCATGCCATCGACGTCGACCGCGATGCCGTCGGGCGTGGAGGCCTGGCCGAGGTGCAGGATCTCGACCGCGGTCGCCTCGATCGGCAAGCCCTGCGCGTCGACGTCGTAGCGGGTCAGCTGGCCGAGCGGCGTGAACGTGGACGCGACGTAGAAGTGCGCGCCGTCGGGGCTGTACGCCATCCCGTTGGGGGACTCGACCTGCTCGAGCACGACGCTGACTTGGCCGTCGGTGGTCACCCGAAACACGCGCGTGTTGTCGAAGTCGTCGGACACCAGCGCGCTGCCGTCGGGCGCGAGCGCGATGAAGTTGGGGCTCGCGATCCCGCTCGCGAGCAGCTGAGCTCCACCGTCGGCGTCGACGACATAGACCGCACCGTCATTGACGCTGGCATCGGTGACGCCGATCGAGGCCACCACGAGCCCGCCCTCGGGCCGCGGCGCGAGCCCGAGCGCGTACGGGACCTTGGCGAACTCGCTGAGGTTGGCGTCGGCGTCGAGCTGCCAGATCGTGCCGTCGCCATCCTCATTCGTGGTCACGTAGAGTCGACCGTCGGCCCCGAACGCGATGCCCTCGCTGCCCGAGAAGCCGGCGTAGAAGGTCTCGACCTCGCCGAACCCGAGATCGGTCCAGCACCCGCCGGGCTCGTCACCGGTCTCGGTCTCGGTCCCAGTCTCAGTCTCGGTCTCGCTCTCGGTCTCGCTCTCCGTCTCGGCTCCGGTCCCCGTCTCGGGTCCATCGGTGGTGCTGCTGTCCTCGCTGGTCGATGACGCAGGCACGCAGCCCAGACCGAGCAGCGCGAGCACGGTGAGCGTGGATCGAGGCGTGGCGGCGAGCATGACGCCGGCCTACCGCGAAACCTCGCGCGGACGCAACGCCGCACACTACTTGACCGGTCGCGCGGGTCGGCTCGGCGGCGCGGCGTTGACCGCATCCTCCTCGCGGTACTCGTTGAGCCGGTACTGAATCTTGCGCGGCGAGATGCCCAAGATCCGCGCGGCCTTCGAAGTCGAGCCGCCGACGTGCTCGAGCGTCTTCAAGATCGCGTAGCGCTCCAGCTCGCGCAGGCTCGCGCCCGGCACGGTCGGCATCTCGTCGCCAGCCCGGCCGGAGGTCATCAGCTCGCGCGGCAGCTCGCGCGGCTCGATCTCCTCGCCGCGCGCGAGCACGACGGCGCGCTCGATGCAGTTCTCGAGCTGCGTGATGTTGCCGGGCCAGTCGAAGTTGAGCAGCACCCCGAGCGCGCGCTCGGTGAAGCCGGCCACGCCCTTGTTGTTGGCCCGCGTGTGACGCTTCAGGAAGTGCATGGCCAGCAGCGGGATGTCGTCACGACGCTCGCGCAAGGTCGGCACGCGCACGCAGATCACGTTGAGGCGATAGAAGAGATCCTCGCGGAAGGCCCCGGCCTGCACCTCTTCGTGCAGCTCGCGATCGCTGGCCGCGACCAGCCGCACGTCGATCGGCACCGACTCGGTCCCACCCACGCGCTCGATCGTCCCCTCCTGCAACGCACGCAGCAGCTTGGCCTGCGTGGCCATCGGCAGATCGGCGACCTCGTCCAGAAACAAGGTGCCGCCCTTGGCCTGCACGAAGCGTCCTTCACGACGCTCAGCCGCGCCTGCGAACGCGCCGGCCTCGTAACCGAACAGCTCGCGCTCGAGCATCTCCTCGCTCATCGACGCGCAGTGGACCGGCACGAAGGGCCCGCTCTTGCGCGGGCTCAAGTCGTGCAGCTGGACCGCGACGCTCTCCTTGCCCGTGCCGTTCTCGCCGACCAACAACACCGAGGCGTCCGAGCTCGCGACCTGCTCGACCAAGCTCATCATCTCGCGGAACGCCCGCGAGCGACCGATCAGGTTGTCGTAGTCGTGGACCGTGTCGACGCCGTCGCGGCGCGCGAGCTCGTCGCGCAGGCGCTCGGTCTCCTGCCGCAGCGCGCGGTGGCTGAGCACGCGCTCGACCACGACCAAAAGCTGACCCAAGTGCAGCGGCTTGGTGAGGTAGTCGTCGGCGCCTTGCTGGATGGCCTCGACGGCGCTCTCGACGGTGCCGAACGCGGTCATCACGACCACCGACACGTCCGCGATGCGCTCGCGCAGCTTCTCCATCAGCTGAATGCCATCCATCCCGGGCATCTTGAGATCGGTGATGACGATCTGCGGCGTCCAGCCCTCGAGGCGACCCAGCGCCTTGAAGCCGTCGCCCGCCGACTGCACCTCGTAGCCCTCCTCTCGAAGCAGCTCCGTGAGGGCCGAGCGCGCGGCGGTCTCGTCATCCACCACCAAGATCCGAGCAGGCACTTTTTTCTTGTCCGACATGGCCAGTTATCAGTGCCCGGAAACGCGGCGAAAGAGAACTCCCCGCGCGCGCAAGCTCTGCGCCGAAACCCTCGCCTACGCATGATTTTCGGTCCGACGAATATATTGCGCGAATCCGAGATTTCGCCGAGGGCCCGAACCGTGGCACGAAGAAGCCACCTCCTTCCGCAAGAACACCATGGCATCCCCAAGCAAATGGATCCTCGGGCTCGACCTGCGCGAAGGCGCGGAGGGACCGCTCGTCTTCACTCGCTGGCTCAAGACCGCGCTCGCCAGTCACGGCGTCTCGGCCGAGGTCGAGCCCATCCACGTGCTCGAGCAGGATCAGGTCGGCATGCTCGCGCTCGCCGATCGGCGCGACGAGTCTCTGGCGCTGGCCGAGGACGCGGTCGCGCGGACGCTCGAGCGCACGGGTGATCCAACCCCGCTCGGCAGCGTGCGCTTGGTCGAGTACGGCAGCCCCGAGGACACGCTCGCGCACGCGGCCATCGGCGCCGACGGCCTGGTGATCGGTCGGCTCGCGCCGCGCGGCAAGGATCGGATCACGCGGCTGGGCGGCGTCGCTCGTCGGCTGCTGCGACGGCTGCCTGCGCCGACCTGGGTGGTGCCGCCGGATCTGAAGCCCGAGCAGATCGGCAAGGGTCCGATCATCCTGGCCTGCGACGCCGACGAGGACTCGCTGGGCGCCACTCGCTACGCGCTGCGCTTGGCCGATCTGCTGCGCCGCGAGCTGCTCCTCGCCCACGTGGTCCCGATGCCCTACGGGTGGAGCCTCGGCTATCTGCCGGTCGAGTCGGTCAAGCAGGTCCGCGCCGATCTGCGAGCGCAGGGTGAGCGTTTGCTCGAGCGCTGGGCGACGCAGCACGGCATCACCGGTCTGCGCGGCGTGGTCACCGAGGGCATCGTGCCCGAGGAGCTCGCGCGGCTGGTCGAGAGCGAGGACGCGCTGACCCTCATCACCGGCTCGCGCAAGCTCAACGCGCTCGAGCGCTTGTTCGTGACCTCGGTCGGCAGCGAGCTCGCGGCCTCGGCCAAGTGCCCGGTCGTCGTCGTCCCACCCGATTACGGAGCCTGAGCATGACCAACACGACGCATGATCCCGTCGCGGACTGGACCCTGCACAAGCAGCGGGTGCTGGTGCCCTTCGACTTCTCCGAAGCCTCGCGCAAGGCCCTGGTGGTCGCGCGAAGCTTCGTGCCCGAGCTGTCCGGCCGCGATGGTGGCACCGTCTCGGTCATCCATGTGATCACCCCGCCGCCGCTGACCGCCCCCGGACGGCTGCTGCGTGGGCCCTTCGATGAAGAGCGGGCGATCGCTCATGGGTTCTCGGCCTTGCGCGAGGCGCTGAGCGACGCCGGCATGCCCGAGTTCGAGCCGCACGTGCGCGTGGCTTCGAATCCGGCCGAGGAGATCGTCGCGTTCGCCGAGCGCGAGCAGACCGAGCTGATCATCATCTCGTCGCACGCGCGGACCGGCTTCGATCGGTGGCTGATCGGCTCGACCGCCGAGCGCGTGGTTCGTCTCGCGCCCTGCCCTGTGCTCGTTCTCCGCGGCCCACGACCGCAGTAGGAGTGACTCATGCGTTGGAAGCTCGACCCGAACCACGAACAGACCGTGCTGCTGCCCTTCGACTTCTCGGAGGCGGCGACCGAGGCGCTCGCGACTGCGCGCGGGCTCGTGGCCCGCACCGAGCTGCTGTGGGTGCTGCACGTGATCCCGCCGATCAGCACCACCTCGCCGAGCTTCCTGATGGGCGAGCACGAGCCCGAGGATCTGCGCGCGCACGCGGACACGGCACTGGCCAAGGCGCTGAGCGTGGCCGGGCTCGGCGAGGCCCGGCGTCGGATCGAGATCGGTGATCCGGCCGGCGAGATCATCGACGTTGCCAAGGAGATCGACGCGAACCTGATCGTGATCCCGAGCCGCGGCAAGACGGGGCTGCGCCGCTGGATGATCGGCTCGGTCGCCGAGAAGGTGGTCCGCCACGCGCCGTGCCCCGTGCTGGTGCTGCCGATCCGCGACGAGGAGCCCGACGCATGAGCGGCGCGGAGTTGATGCGCTGGGTGGTCGGCGTCGATCTGCGCCCGCACAGCCACGGCGCGATCAACTTCGCCGCGTGGCTGCACGCCCACGATCAGACCGGCCAGGCCAGCCTCGAGGCCCTGCACGTGGTCGACAGCGGCCTGCTCGAGCTGCCCGAGGCGCCCGCGCGCGCGGCCGTGCTCGGTCGCGCCAAGCAGGCTGCGATCGCGGCCCTGACCGCCCGGCGTGCCCTCGACGCGTTCGCCCACGTCGACGCGATCGAGGCTGGTGATGTGATCGACACGCTCGCCGCCGCCGGAGCTCTGGCCGCGAGCCGCAGAGGATCATGCACGCGTCGAGCTCGGTCGCCGTGCGGATCAGCTGCGTGACCGTCTGCCCTTGGACGGTCAGCGTGTCGCTGCGCAGCCCGGCGTCGGCTCGCCACTTTCGCAGCGCCGCCTCGCCGACCTCGCGCTCGCGCTTGTGCAGGGCCGTCCAGGTGATCTCGGGCAGGTACTGGAGGCCGATCGGATCGCCGGCATCGAGCACATGGACCAGCCGCGCGGGCCGGCCGATCGCCTCGCCAAGCGCCTCGCCGAAGCGGGCCACGTCGACGCCGTGCGGATCGAGATCGACGGCGCAGACGATCGGCCCCTCGCCGATGTAGGCACGCTCGAGATCCGGCGGGACCACGAACACGGGCGACTCGAGCCGTCGCAGCAAGCTGCGCGCGACCTTGCCGAGCCGAACCAAGCGGGTGTCACTGTCGGCCGC
>DATLLB010000050.1:0-20992 GCA_035538075.1 Enhygromyxa sp. | reverse complement strand
CCACCGCAACGATCTCGGCTCGGGCGTGCTGATCAAGGAGAACCATGTCCGCTGCGCCGGTTCGGTCGCCGCGGCGGACCGCGTAGCGATCGAGCGCGCGCAGGCCCGGCATGGTCTTGCGCGTGTCGACCACCCGCAGGTTGGGCCCGGCCGCGTCGACGTACTTGCGCGTGATGGTTGCGACGGCTCAGGCCCGGCCGAGGAGATTCAACGCGGTCCGCTCGCCGGCCAGCAGCGAGCGCGCGAGCCCAGCCAAGCGCACGACCTCGGTGCCCGGCTCGACGCGCGCGCCCTCGTCGACGAGCAGCTCGACCGCGACGCCGGGATCCAGCTGCTCGAAGGTCCGGACCACGACCGGCCCGCCGCAGAACACCAGCGCCTGCTTGGCGATGATCTGCCCGCGGGCGAGCGCGATCGCAGGCACGGTCAGCCGCGCGGTCAGATCGCCAGACGCGAGATCTTCGTCGAGCGCCGCCGTGATGATCCGGTCGAGCGCGCCGAGCTCGGCGACGTCACCTCGACCGCTCACGCGCGCGCCTCCGTCGACGCGGCGCCCAGCTGGCCCTCGGCGTGCCACTGCTCCCAGCTGCGACCGGTCTCGTTGGCCCAGTGCTTGAGCCGGGGATCGGGATTGACGATCCGCGGGTTGCCGACGCGCTCGAGCATCGGCAGGTCCGAGTAGCTGTCGGTGTAGAAGTACGAGCGATCGAGATCGATGCCGTGCTGCTCGGCGAACGCGAGCCCGGCCCGCAGCTTGCCCGGACCGAAGCAGCTCGGCGGCTGATGCTTGCCGGTCAGGCGGCCCTCGACGATCTCCAGCTGCGTGCAGACCAGGTGCGGGACGTCGAGGTTGCGCTGCAGCGGACCGACCGAGAAGAACGTGCCCGAGGTCAGCAACACCAGCGTGTGGCCCTGCTCGCGATGCCACTCGATGCGCGCGCGGCCTTCGGCGCAGATCATCGGCGCGACGTCGGCGAGAAACCACGCTTCGACCTCGGCGGCCAGCTCGTCGACCGACTTGCCCGCGTAGTCGGCCACGACCTCGGCGGTGACCGACTCGTAGTCGAGCACGCTCATCCGATACTTGACCAACCACCACACCGATCGCAGCGCCGCGCCGATCGAGATCTGCCCGTTGCGCCACAGATACTCGACCCACTTGCGCGCCGAGTTGCAGGCGATCAGCGTGTGATCGACGTCGAAGAACGCGCCAACCTTGGGCTCGAGCTCGGAGCTGACCGCGGCCTCGATCACCTGGGCGGAAAAGTACTCGCGAGCAGCACGTCCATCAACAGGTTCGAGGCCACGTGAAACAGCGCCGGGGCCCACAAGCTGCCGCTGCGCCGCCACAGCCACGCGAACACCAGGGCCGGGAAGAACGTGGCGAGCCGTGCGGTGCTCGGCATCGTCACGAGGTGGCCGAGCGCGAACATCAGGCTCGAGATCACCGCGGCCCAGCCGAACGGCACGCCAAACAGCTTGCGCTCGGGCGGCCAGCGGAGCTCGAGCGCGCTCATCAGGTAGCCGCGGTGAAACACCTCCTCGGGCAGCGCGACCGCGAACAGGCCGACCGCCACCGCCTCGACGAAGCCCAGCCCCCAGTGCTGGACCCACTCGCGCGGCACGTACACGCCGCTCGGCCAGAATCCCCCGTCGTGGCGCCGACACTGACGCGCGAGGAACCGGGCCAGGCTGCCGTCGCCCGGCGTGAGCCGCTCGACCGCCAGCACGGGCGAGAGCAGCGTCAGATCGCCCTGGCAGACCTGCGCATAGAAAGCCCAGGTCAGCAGCGCGAACGCGGGGAAGATCGCCAGGGCGGCGAAGATCGCCCAACGCCAGCCGCTGCGCGACCACCTGGGGATCGGCACCTCGGGCCCGACCTGCCAGCGCTCGGCCAGCTCCGGTCGCTTGCGCAGCAACAGCCCCGGCAGAAAGTAGAAGCCGGCGATCAACACGATGCCGATCGACTCGGCCACCAGCGGCGGCGCGGGGATCAGCCGCAGCAACGCATAGATGCCGTAGAGCCCAATCGTGGCGAGCACCGCCGTTCGGGCGATGCGGCGCGCTTCGTCGCGCGAGAGCTTCGGCTGCTCGGACGAAGTGATCACGCCCGGAGCGATCTTTACAGCAAGCGCGCGAGCCGGGCCACTCGGCGGCGGAGGCTCTCCAGGCTCTCGTTGAGGGCGTCGATCTGGTCGAGCACCTCCTCGTTGGTCGCCAGCGCCTCGACCTCGTCGCGCTCCAGTCGATCACCCTCCAGCATGTCCAGGGTCGCGATCAGATAGCGCTCGATTCGCTCCATCGACAGCGCCGACTCGCGCAGGTCGTCGTCGATGAACAAGAGCAGGTTCTCCACGTGCTCGAGCTGGGCGAGCGCGGGATTGGGCGCATAGGGCTGGCTCGCCCGATCCATCAAGCGATCGCGTGCCCGCGCGCGACGACCGCTGACCCGACGTTCGGTGGTCTCTTCGGTGCCCTGGGCGGGGGTGGCGGACGTGCTGAGGTGGACCATGCCCGACGGGTGGCACGAGACCGGGCGAGTCCGCAAATTTTTGGACGAGATGAGGCGCGGTGCCGTGCATGGCGCTTGCAAGACGTCGGCAAACGCCGCTAGCCAGTCGGGTAGCGCCTGTGCTTGCGAATTTCGAGATTGTGGGGATCCTTGGCTTGGGTGCCGCGCGTCGGATCGGCTCGACGCCCGCACCCAGGGAGCGAGTCCGCATTCGGCGATGGCGGCGATCCCAGAGCAGATCATCGAGCGCATTCGCGAGTCCGTCGACATCGTGGACGTCGTCGGCGGGCACGTGGGCCTCAAGCGATCGGGCAAGCAATTCAAGGGCGTGTGCCCCTTTCACGAGGAGAAGTCGCCGAGCTTCTACGTCGACCCGGTGCGGCGCAGCTTCAAGTGCTTCGGATGTGGTGCTTGGGGTGACGTCTTCGACTTCGTGCAAAAGGTCGAGGGCGTCGGCTTCCTCGCGGCCGTGCGCAGCCTCGGCTCGCGCGTCGGCGTGGCGCTGCCCGATCAGACCAGCGACGACGTCCGCCGAGCCGAGGCCCGCGAGCGCGAGCGGGAGATCGCCTACCGGGTGAACGCCGCCGCGGCCGAGCTCTACCGAAAGGTCCTGACCACCGCCCCGATCGGCGAGTCCGGTCGCGTCTACCAGCGCGAGCGCGGTATCGAGGAGAACATCGCCGAGAGCTTCCAGATCGGCTACGCGCCCTCGCCCGAGGAGGCCGGCTGGGATCTGCTGGTCCGCGAGCTCGAGTCCCGCCAGCTGCCGCTCGATGTCGCCGAGGCGCTCGGGCTGGTGGTCCGCAGTCAGCGAAGTGGCAGCCATTACGACCGCTTCCGCGGACGACTGATGTTCCCGATCATCCAACCTGGGGGGCGGGTGCTCGGCTTCTCCGGTCGCGTGCTGCCCAAGTTCGCCGAGTCCGAACAACCTGCACGCCCCTCCGCGGCTGAGGGCGGTCAGAAGGCGCCCAAGTACGTCAACTCACCCGAGTCGCTGCTCTACAAGAAATCTCGAACGCTGTTCGGCCTGCATGCCGCGGGCGCGAGGATGCGGGAGCGCGAGCGCGGGATCCTCGTCGAGGGGCAGATCGACGTGGTCGCCATGCACCAGCGCGGCTACACGGAGACGGTCGCACCACTGGGCACGGCCCTGACCAAGCCGCAGTGCGAGCTGCTCGCGAGGTTCACGAGCGTGATCGTGCTGTGCTTCGACGGCGATCAGGCCGGGGCCAAGGCCACCTATGCCGCGCTGCCGGTGCTGCTCGAAGCCGGCATGGACGTGCGGATCGCCCCGCTGCAACCCGGTGAGGATCCCGACAGCACGCCGCCCGAGCAGCTCGACAACCTGTTGCGAGCGCCCGGATCTGCGCTCGAGTGGCTGATGAAGCGGATGGTCGCCAAGGGGGCCAATCAATCGATCGACGCGCGAGCGAAGGCTCTGCGAGCGCTGGTGCCGCTGCTTCGCTGCGTGCGAGGACGCGATGCTCGGGGCGACTACGCCAATCTAGCGGCCGAGCTGCTCCAGATCCCCGCGCGTCGCGTGTGGGCGGCGATCGAGGGCAAGGGCGAACCGCCGTCGCAAGACCCCAACGTCCGCGGCACGAATGGACGGGAGTCGCGAGCCAAGCCCGGTGCTCCCGATTTCAATATCCCCCGCTATCCGGGCCTGGGTCCCAACCCCCAGCCGCGTGACTTCGAGCGAGCGGGCGAGGATCGAGGTCGACCGCAAACCTCTGCCGGTCCCTCGCAATTCTCCGCGGGTATGACACACTCCGCGGCCATGCGCCCGGTGCAGCCCCTGCCGAGCGGCCAAGCGAGCGTGACCGCGCTGTTGGTCGATCGCCCGGAACTCGCCCGGCTGGCCGAGCGCGAAGGTGTGCTCGATCGCGTGACCGACCAACGACTACGCCCAATCGTCGCCCGCGTGATCCGAGCTGCACTCGAAGGTCAATCGATCCCGAGCGAGGGCGAGCTGCTCGAGCTCGTCGATCCTCGTCAGCACCGACTGCTTCACGATCGCGTCTTCGCCCACGAGTACCTCGAGGTCGAAGATCCTCAAGCTGCGCTCGCACAAGGCCTGGTCCTGTGCGAGCGCGACCATCTCGAGCACGAGGTCCGCACGCTCGAGAACCACATCTCCGAGGCTCGCTCCCGCGGCGACCTCGATCTCGTCCACGAACTCGTCAACAAACGGATGGCCGCTCGTCGACGCCAGGCCGAGCTGCAAGCCAGCTTGCGGCGCGCCTAGCTTCGCGCTCCACCGTCCTACCCTGCACATCGCCTGCATCCAGTCGCGCCAGAGGTCCAACATCGTATGTCCGGCAAGAATCGCACCGTAGACGTCGACAAGATCAGGAAGGCCGTGGTGGCCTTCGGCAAGAAGAAGGGGCAAATCACAATCGCCGAGCTGCGCGAGCTGCTGCCCCCCGACGTCATCGATCACGACGACCTCGACGATTGGCGCAAGCAGCTCGAGGCCGCCGGGGTCACCGTCGTCGAGGCAGAGCAACCGGCCGCCGCCAACAGCAGCGACGATGACGACGACGAGGTCGAGGTCGAAGACGAGGACGGCCCGCCCAAGCGCGGCAAGACCAAGTCCAAGAAGCGCGACAAGGAGGGCGAAGGCGAGACCTCGCGGACCAACGACCCCGTGCGCATGTACCTGCGCAAGATGGGCTCGGTCTCGCTGCTGACCCGCGAGGGCGAGGTCGAGATCGCCAAGCGCATCGAGCAAGGCGAGGTCGAGGTGCTCGACATCGTGCTGCGCAGCCCGGTCGCGGTGCCCTACGTGCAGGAGATGTTCGACAAGATCAAGCGTGGGCAGCTGCGCATCAAGGACGTCGTGCAGATCGCCACGCCGAACGACGGGCCCAATCAGCGCGAGGACACGCCGATCAATC
The DNA here is from genome assembly GCA_035538075.1 of Enhygromyxa sp. Taxonomy (GTDB): domain Bacteria; phylum Myxococcota_A; class Polyangia; order Nannocystales; family Nannocystaceae; genus Plesiocystis. The sequence continues at coordinate 15,577 of DATLLB010000050.1, read as the reverse complement.
AAGAGGCCGCGTTCGACAACATGCAAAAGCAGCTGGAGAAGATCCGGCGGCACCAAAAGGACATCGAGAAGCTGCGCACCGCGGCGGCGGTCCAGGTCGACAAGCCGGCCAAGGAGCGCGGCAAGACGGTCGACCAGCAGATCGAGGATCACAACACCTCGATCGCCGACGCCATCCGCGAGATGTTCCTCGCTCGCAAGCCGATCGACGGCATGGTCGAGGAGCTCAACAACATCGTCGAGCGCCTGCAGAAGTCGACCGCCGATCTGGCGATGTGCGAGAAGCGGGCCGGCATGGAGCTGTCGGAGCTGCGCGAGCTGTTCGGCAACGTGCGGCTCAGCGAAGAGGAGGAGTTCAAGCTGTGTCGGCGCCTCGGCCTGCACCCCTCGGAGCTGCACGAGATCGAGGCGCGCATGAAGATCGCCGACAAGCGGATCAAGCAGATCGTCGAGGAGACCGGCATCACCTCGTCCGAGCTGTTCGAGCTGCACCAGCGCCTGACCACCGCGCGCCGCCAGGCCGAGAAGGCCAAGGCCGAGCTGGTCGAGGCCAACCTGCGCTTGGTCGTCTCGATCGCCAAGAAGTACACCAACCGCGGCCTGCAATTCCTGGATCTGATCCAGGAGGGCAACATCGGCCTGATGAAGGCCGTGGACAAGTTCGAGTACAAGCGCGGCTACAAATTCTCGACCTACGCCACGTGGTGGATTCGGCAGGCGATCACGCGCGCGATCGCGGATCAGGCCCGCACGATCCGAATCCCCGTGCACATGATCGAGACCATCAACAAGCTGATCCGCACCAGCCGTAGCCTGGTCCAGGAGCTCGGCCGCGAGCCGACTCCGGAAGAGATCGCCGAGAAGATGGAGCTGCCGCTCGACAAGGTCCGCAAGGTCTTGAAGATCGCCAAGGAGCCGATCTCGCTCGAGACCCCGATCGGCGAGGAGGAAGACTCGCACCTCGGCGACTTCATCGAGGACAAGAACGCGGTCAGCCCGGCCGAGGTGGTCATCAACATCAACCTCGCCGACCAGACTCGCCGCGTGCTCGCGACCTTGACCCCGCGCGAGGAGAAGGTCCTGCGCATGCGCTTTGGGATCGGCGAGACCTCGGATCACACGCTCGAGGAGGTCGGCCAGGACTTCTCGGTCACGCGCGAGCGGATCCGGCAGATCGAGGCCAAGGCGCTGCGCAAGCTCCGGCACCCGAGCCGCAGCAAGCGGCTCAAGGCGTTCGTCGAGAGTTCCTGATGGCCCCCCGTGGGCGCTTTCTCGTGCGCCGCGAGCTTCGCTCGCTCTCGGGCACGTAGACTGCGGCCGCACGTGGTGACCCCCGTGGGGGGTCTTTTCATCTCGTTGGCGGCCGCTTCCTTTCGGCCGCTGTTCTTGCGCTCGTGTGATCCTTTCGAGGGCTGGGGGTACTCTGGTTCGAGCCTTACTTGCTTGAACTGAGTACCCCCCCATGCGCAAAAACGCCCTGATTCGCTGCCTCTGTTTGTCCACGCTACCGCTGCTGCCGGCCTGCAGTGACGATGCTGCCGCGGAGGGTGACTACCTCGACGGTGGGACCGGCTACGCCGACGAGGGCGGAGATGGCGACGGCGACGGCGATGGTGACGAGCCGTCCGAAGAGGAGGAGGAAGAGACGGGCGACGGCGATGGTGACGAGGAGCCGATGTGCAACGACGTCGACGACGTGGTCTTGTACCTCTCGCCCGACGACTCGAACTCGATGAGCTCGCCCGTGCAGATCCGCGAGCGCGTGTTGATCGACGACGCCTCGTCGATCAGCGGCGTACCGGTGCGCGTGTGGGAGCTGATGAACTACTACACGTTCCCCTACCCGCCCGCCGAGGACGGCCAGCTCGCGCTGCATGCCGCGATGGTGGCGGTCGAAGGCGAGACGTCGACGTGGGCGCTGCAGCTCGCCGTCAGCAGCGAGGTGATGACGCCCGAGGAGCGGCCGGCGATGAACGTGACGCTGGTGCTCGACACCTCGGGCTCGATGGAAGGCGAACCAATCGAGCTGCTGAAGGCGACCTCGCGGGTGATCGCCAGCCAGCTTCAGCAAGGCGACACGGTCTCGGTCTGCGAGTGGGACACCGAGAACGTGTGGACCCTTGGCGGCTACGCGGTGACCGGCCCCAACGATCCGACGGTGCTCGATGTCATCGACGCGGTCGCGGCCGGCGGTGGCACGGATCTCAACGGCGGGTTGGTCTCGGGCTACCAGCTCGCGCAAGAGGTCTTCGACATCGAGATGCTCAACCGCCTGGTGTTGATCTCGGACGGGGGCGCCAACGCGGGTGTCACTGACGTCGAGCTGATCGCTCAGAATGCGGCATACGGCGGCTCCGATGGCATCTACCTGGTCGGCGTCGGCGTCGGTGACTCGGGCTACAACGACCGGCTGATGGACGACGTGACCGACGCGGGCAAGGGCGCGTCGGTGTTCATCCCCGACGCGGCCGAGGCCGAGAAGGTGTTCGGCGATCAGTTCGAGAACACCATGGCGGTCGCCGGCCGCGAGGTGCAGGTCGAGCTGACCATGCCGCCCGGCTTCGAGATCGTGAAGTTCTCCGGCGAGGAGTTCTCCGGCGATCCGACCGAGATCGAGCCGCAGCACATCGCGCCCAACGACGCGATGGTTTTCCACCAGCAAGTCCGCACCTGCGCGCCGGAGCTGGTCGACGACGCGGCCGAGTTCACGATCACGGCCAGCTGGACGGATCCGAGCACGTTCGAGAGCAAGCAGGTCACGCAGACCTGGGCCTACGCCGAGCTGACCGGCGCCGACCCGAGCCTGCTGCGCAAGGGCGCCGCGGTGCTGGCCTACGGCGACGCGCTGCAGCTGCTGCGGCAGGGCGACCCGAGCGGGGTGCAGCCGGCCCTCGACGCGATCGCGGCCGCGCAAATGCTGCTCGACGGCGACGCCGATCTCGAGGAGATGGCCGCGATCCTCGATCGCCTCTCCAACTGAGCGGATCGAAAATCGGCATCGCGTGATCGGTTCGGCCGCGCGGGGGCACGTCCAGGTCAAACCTGATTTCGGAAGTGCCCCCATGCGCAAGATCGCCCTGAAGTCCTTTGTGTGCCTGTCGACCCTCGTGCTGCTGCACGCCTGCGCGAGCGAGGAAGACGCTGCCGATGAAGCCGCCAGCAATGGCGACGGCGATCCCGGCGGAGATGGTGGTGACGGCGACGGCGATCGGCCCGACGACACCGGGGACGGCGACGGCGACGGCGATGGCGATCCCGAGCCGATGTGCAACGACGCCGACGACGTGGTCCTCTACCTCTCGCCCGACGACTCGAACTCGATGAGCTCACCGGTGCAGGTGCGCACGCGCGTGCTCGAGGACGGCTCGACCTCGCTGTCCGCCACGCCGATCCGCGTGTGGGAGTTCATGAACTACTACGACTTCCCGTACCCGGCCGCGGAGGACGGTCAGCTGGCGCTGCACGCCGCGATCCAGCCGATCGACGGCGACCCGACCACCTGGCGGCTGCAGCTCGCGGTCAGCAGCGAAGCGCAGGCGCCCGAGGAGCGTCCGCCGATGAACGTGACGCTGGTGCTCGACACCTCGGGCTCGATGGCCGGCGCGCCGATCGAGCTGCTCAAGGAGACCTCGCGGGCGATCGCGGCGCAGCTGCGGGCCGGCGACACGGTCTCGGTCTGCGAGTGGGACACGCAGAACGTGTGGAGCCTCGGCGGTTACCAAGTCAGCGGGCCCAACGATCCGATGCTGCTGCAGGTCATCAACGCGGTCGAGGCCGGTGGCGGCACCGATCTCAACGGCGGCCTGGTCTCGGGCTACCAGCTCGCGCAGCAGGTGTTCGACATCGAGAAGGTCAATCGGCTGGTGCTGATCTCGGATGGTGGCGCCAACGCGGGCGTGACCGAGATCGAGCTGATCGCCCAGAACGCGATGTACGGCGGCTCCGATGGCATCTATTTGGTCGGCGTCGGTGTCGGCGACGAGGGCAGCTACAACGACGATCTGATGAACGACGTGACCGACGCGGGCAAGGGCGCGTCGATCTTCATCCCCAGCAACGACGAAGCCTGGAAGGTGTTCGGCGACGACTTCGAGAACACCATGGCGATCGCCGGCCGCGACGTGCAGGTCGAGCTGACCATGCCGCCGGGCTTCGAGATCGTGAAGTTCTCCGGCGAGGAGTTCTCCGAGAACCCCGACGAGGTCGAGCCCCAGCACATCGCGCCCAACGACGCGATGGTCTTCCATCAGCAGGTCCAGACCTGCGCGCCGGAGCTGGTCGACGACAACGCCGAGATCACCGTGACCGCGAGCTGGGAGGATCCGTGGACCTTCGAGAGCAAGCAGGTCACGCAGACCTGGACGTGGGCCGAGCTGAGCGCGGGCGATCAGGGCCTGCTGCTCAAGGGCGCCGCGACGCTGGCCTACGCCGAGGCGCTGCACGCCTACCGCAAGGCGGTCACGGGCGATGACAAGCAGCTCGCGCTGGTCCCCGCGATCGAGGCGGTGGCGGCCGCTCAGGAGGCGCTGCCGCAGGACGCCGATCTGGGCGAGATGGCGCAGATCCTCGCCGCGCTGGAGATCTGAGCCGTACACTGGCGTCGTGGACCTTCGCCTGCTGCTGCTCGTTGCGCCGTTGCTCGGTTGCGGCCCGCCTCGGGTCGACGCCGACGACGGCGGTCACTCGAGCAGCGAGAGCTCGAGCGACAGCGAGAGCTCCGAAGGCGATAGCGAAGACGGCAGCGACTCGACCAGCACGGGTCTCGACTTCCTGCCGTCGTTCGACTTGGGTGGCCCTGATCCCTGCGACCCGTTCATGCAGGACTGCCCTGAGGGCGAAAAGTGTGTGGCCTACGCGAGCAGCGGAGGCCCCTGGGACGCGAACAAGTGCGTGCCCGTGCTCGGCGATCAACATCCGGGCGAGCCCTGCCACTATAGCGACGCGTTCGAGTCGACCGACGACTGTGACGCGACCAGCTTTTGTTGGGACGTCACGATCGACGGGACTGGGACGTGTGCACCGCTTTGTCTCGGCAGCGCCGATGTTCCGCAGTGCCCGGACCCGATCGGATGCCGCAGCTATGGATGCTTGCTCGCCGGCAACTTCACGCCCAACGTGTGTATCTCGAGCTGCGATCCGCTCGCACGAGACTGCGGCGAGGGCCTCGCCTGCTTTTGGGACGGCCACAGCTTCCAGTGCATCTTCACGACCGAAGATCACCCGATCGGTGAAGCGTGCGGCTTCATCAACGACTGCGTGGCCGGGTCCAACTGTACCGAGGCCGAGCTGCTGCCGAGCTGCGCGGGCGACTTCTGCTGCACGCCGTCTTGCGACCCAACCGCGATCGTCGATCCCTGCCCCGAGCTGCTCGCGGGCACCAACTGCGTCGTGTTCGAGGAGGCGAGCGAGGACCTGCCCAACTGTGCGATCGGCAGGTGCCTCGCGCCGCCGCCCTGATCACTCACCAGGCGTCGATGCCACCGAGGTTGGTGACCTGCGTGAAGCCGTTGGCCACGAGCACGGTCTTGGCCGTCTGCGCTCGACCGCCGCGGCGGCAGAACACGACGATCGGCTTGCTCTTGTCGCCGCCTTGCGCCTGCAACACCTCGTCGAGTCGTCGGCCGATCTCGTCGTGGGGGATCAGCAGCGAGTTGGGCAGGTGGTGCTCCTGAAACTCGGCGGGCGTGCGCACGTCGAGCAGCAACGCGCCCTCTTCGACGAGGCGGTGGGCGAGCTTCGAGTCTCCGTCGGGCAGTGACATGGGCGAAGCGTAACTAAGGGAGCGAGTGGTTGGCGAGCCAGCGCTCGACCTCTTCGCGCTCGCCTCGATAGTCGTCCCCAGCCTCGAGGTAGGCGGCCTGGGCGGCCTGGGCCAGCTCGCGGGCAGCGACCAGCGCGGAGCTGGACGGCGCTCCATCGGGGGTGGTGGCCAGCAGCGCGCGGGCGAGGGCGAAGCTGGTCTCGGCCCGAGCGTCGGGCGAGCTCTCCTGTTGCTTGCGATGCTCGGCCGCCTCCTCGAGCAGCTTGCGCGCGGCCTCGGCCTCGCCGAGCTCGAGCAGCACGCGACCGAGGCCGGTCAGGGTCATCGCGACCGACGGGTGATCCCGCAGGTGCTCGCGCTTGATCTCGAGCGAGCGCTCGAAGGTCGCCTTGGCGTCTGCGTAGGCGCCCTGCAGGCGCTGCACCTCGCCGAGGTTGTGCAGGTTGAGGGCCACCTGCGGGTGCTCGGGGCCGAGGTTGGCCATGCGGTTGTCGACGGCCTTGCGGTAGTGCTGCTCGGCCTGAGCGAAGAACGGCTTGGCGGCGGTCGGATCGTCCCAGCCGACGTGCCGGCCCTGCTCGAGCAGGCTGTTGCCGATGTTGTTGTGCGAGGCCGCGATGTAGGGATGGTTGGCGCCGAGCTTGGCCTCGAAGATCGCCAGCGCACGGCGAGCCATCTGCTCGGCCTTGTCGTGCTGGCCGGAGGCCGTGAACGCGTTGGCGATGTTGGTCAGCGAGATCGCGACCTCGGGGTGGTCGGCGCCGAGCTGCTCCTCGCGGATCTCGAGCGCGCGCAGGTGGTACTCGCTGGCGGTCTTGTTGTCGCCGCGCGCGAGCGCGAGCGAGGCGTAGTGCTGGTAGAAGTCGGCTTCGATCAGCGGCGCGTCGCCGAGCCGCTCGAGGGCCGCGCGCGCGTCGGCGGCCAGCGCCTCACCGCCGTCGAGATCGTGCTGCAGGTACGAGACCCGCATCAGCTGGGTGAGCGCCTGCACTCGGGTCGCGTCGTCGCCCGCTTGATCGGCGCGGCGCAACGACTCGCGCAGGTGCTGCTCCGCCTCGCTGACCTTGCCGCGCTTGGTCTGCAGATCGCCGAGCAGCAGCTGAGCCCGGCCCTCGCCGTGCGGCGTGCCAATCTGCTTGGCCAGCTCGAGCGCCTGCAGGGCGATCTCGAAGCCCTCGTCGTACTTGCCGAGCGCCTTGCGACCGTTGGCGCTGGCCAGCAGCCGCTCGAGCTCGTCGAGGCGCTCGTCGTCGACGTCCTCGATCAGCGAGCGCTCGTCGGCGCACGACTCGATGCGGGTGAGGCTGCCGGCCGCGACCACGGCCCGGCTGACCACGTCGGTGTCGGCGGCGGCGAGCAGCTCGGTCAGCTGCTCGAGCTCGGTCAGGCGCTGGCCGAGGCACACCATCTTGCGCCCGAACAGCTCCGCGCTCTCCTCCTGGCGCACGACCGAGGCCTCGCAGACCTCGCGATGCATGCCGACCCACTCGCGCGCGTACTCGTCGAGGTGCCGCGTGGTGCCTTCCCACGCCGCCTCGGCGAACGGGGCCTTGGTGGCCGAGAACGCGGCGTGGACACGCCCGCGGACCTCGTCGTCCCAGACGCCGACGAGCTCGCGCTCGCCTCCTTCGCAGGGGCTCGGCGCGGGCTCGCGAGCGAGCGCCCACACGGTGCCGGCCAGCGCCAACGCACCGACGACGCCGACCACCACCAGCCAGCCGCGACGCTTGCCGGGAGTGCGCGACAGCTCGTCGAGCAGCGTGTGCATGTCCGGCCAGCGCTGCGCCGGATCGATCGCCATGCCGCGCTCGACCGTGCGACGCAGCCACTGCGGGACCGAGCCGCTCGACTCGGGCTCCTCGATGCGCCCCTCGATCACGCGCATCGCCAGCTGCCGGATGTCGCGGCCACGAAACGGCCGCTCGTTGTAGAGCTTCTCCCAGAGCGCCACGCAGAACGCGAACTGATCGCTGCGCGCGTCGGCCCGGTGACCGAGGTGCTGCTCGGGCGCCATGTAGGCCGGGGTCCCGAGGATCGCCCCGGTCCTCGTCAATGGTTGATGCAGCGAGGAGTCGGTCGAGTCGAGCAGGCCCGGGCTCTGATCGAGCGTGGCCTCGGTCTCGGCTGGGACCTGATCGAGCCCACGCGCGAGCCCGAAGTCGAGCACGCGCACGCGGCCGTCGTTGCCGACCAGCACGTTGTCGGGCTTGAAGTCGCGGTGGACCAACCCCGCCGCGTGGGCGGCCGCGAGCCCGCGCCCAGCCTCGATGAACTTCACGACGATCTGCTGGGTGCGATCGCCCTCCTCGGTGGGCTGCCACTCGCGCATCGTGACGCCCTCGACGAACTCCATCGCGACGAACACCTGCTTGCGGAAGTCGCCGACCTCGTACACCTGCACCACGTTCGGGTGCGCGGCCTTGGCCAGCGCCTGCGCCTCGCGACGCAGCCGCGTGATGTGGGCGCCCTCTTCGTCGACGCCACGCAGCAGCTTGATCGCGACCTTGCGATCGAGCTCGGTGTCGTAGGCCGCGTAGACGACCCCCATCCCGCCAGCCCCGAGCCGCTTGAGCACGGTGAAGCGGCCGATCTTCACCGGGTCGGCCGCGGCCCCGAACATGCGCGCGGCGATCGAGTTGCGCAGGTGCTCGGCGTCGATGGCCGCGACCCGGACCGGCGCGTGGCCGAGGTCGTCGCCGAGCGTCCCTTCCAGCGAGGGCTTGACCGACTCGCGCTGGTCGTCGCTGCTCAGCTCGCCCACACGGGCAGGATCGCACTCCTGCCCGGGCAGGGGAAGACTTCAGAGCGGCGAGATCTCGAGCGTCGCGCTGCCCGTGCCGTCGTCGGAGTCGACGACCACGAACACGACCTGGCCCTGGCTCAAGAACCGCTGGACGACCGCGGGCGCGGCGGAGCACGCCAGCTCCTGGAGCGGATCGCAGCTGTCGACCAGCGTGAGCACCTCGGTGAAGTCGGACTGATCGATCGCAAACAGCCACTCGCCTTCGGCCGGGGCCGTGAAGCGGTAGACGGTCTCCGGACCAGCACCGCCGCAGCTCGACGCGAGCGCGGAGACGCCATCGGCGACCATGACTTGGTTGCTGCCCTCGCTCAGATCGCTGGGCGCAAACCCGGAGCAGTCGAGCGGGTCGCCGTCGCCATCGCCGTCTCCATCGCCGTCTCCATCACCATCGCCATCGCCGGTGTCCTCGCCGTCGCCATCGCCGTCGCCGTTGTCACCATCGCCGTCGCCGGTCGTGGTCGGATCGCCGTCGCCGGTCGCATCGTCACCATCGCCGTCGCCACCCGGATCGCCGTCGCCGTCTCCGGCCTCGTTTTGTCCTTCGTCGCCATCCCCGTCCCCGTCCCCGGTAGCGCCCGTTCCGGTCTCGCCGTCGGAGATGTCGATCTCGTCCGGCTCGATGCCCGTCAGGATGCACGCCGAGGAGGCCAGCAACACCAAGCCACCGAAGATCACGCTGCGCGAAGTGTTCATGTCGTTCAAGGTCCCGTGATGGTGAGCGTTGCGGTCCCGCCGACGTCGGCCTGCTGCGAGTCGACGATGATGTGGACGGTCTGGCCGACGGTCATCAGCGTCTCGACCAGCGCCGCATCGCAGACCCACTCGTCGAGCGGCACGCACAGGTCACCGACCAGATAGAGGACCGCGTCGAAGTCCGCGTCGAGCTCGAACGAGACCAGCCCCTCGGCGGTGGCCACGTAGCTGAAGATCGCGTCGGGGCCCGCGAGCCCGCCGCAGCTGCCCGCGAAGTCGTTGGCGGCGACGGTCACCTCGATCGGGTTGGGGCCGTCGTAGAGCGGGGCGGGATTGAAGTCGGTGCACGACGTCGGGGGATCGCCGTCGCCGTCTCCGTCCCCATCGCCGTCTCCGTCCCCGTCGCCGTCTCCGTCTCCGTCCCCATCGCCATCTCCATCTCCATCACCGTCTCCGGTGTCGCCGTCTCCGTCTCCGCTGGTCGGGTCCGTCTCGTCGTCACCGTCTCCGTCGCCCGTGTCCGAGCCGGAGCTGGTGTCGATCCCGTTCTCCCCCGTATCCCCGTAATCGGTACCGGTCCCCTCGTCGGAGACGTCGATCTCGTCGGGCTCGATGCCAGTCAACAGGCAGCCACCGAGCGAGATCGTCAACACCCCGAGCGTGAGCAACCAACGTGCTCCGAGCGGGCGCTGAGGTGCCGACCGGCACATCTCGTGGTCAATGCTCATGGTCATGGTAAGTCTCCGCACCCCGGCAGCCGGGAGTACGTTGCCGTAGGTGTACCACGAAGCCCCCGAAGCCATGGTTGGCAGCTCGTGACCCGCCACGCATTTTGCGGGGGTCCTGGACCAAAACCCAGCTGGGCGCAGAGATCGCTGACTGCTAGGATCGCCGGAGATGGCCGAGCCGTCCCCGCCCAAGTCCGACATCGACTTGCTCGACGCGTGGCGGGCCGGGGACTCGCGGGCCGGCAACGAGCTGTTCAACCGCCACTTCGACAGCGTGTGTCGCTTCTTCGCCAACAAGGCGGCCAATGAAGTCGACGACCTGATCCAAAGGACCTTCCTCGCCTGCGTCGAGGGCCGCGATCGGTTCCGCGGCGACGCGAGCTTCCGCGGCTACCTGTTTGGCGTCGCGCGCAACGTGCTGCGGCGGCACTACCGGGACAAGCGTTACCACGACGCGCGCTTCGATCCGCTGGTTGTCTCGGTCCACGACATCGGGCCGGGGCCCAGCATCCTGATCGCCGACAAGCGCGAGCAGGCGCTGCTGCTCGAGGCGCTGCGGCGGCTGCCGATGGATCACCAGATCACGCTCGAGCTCTACTACTGGGAGAACATGTCGGGCTCCGAGCTCGCGCAGGTGCTCGACATCCCGGAGGGCACGGTCCGTGGGCGCATCCGCCGGGCCAAGCAGCTGCTCGAGGCTGCGCTGGCCGAGCTCGCCGAGTCGCCGCAGCAGCTGGAGAGCACGATCGCCAACCTCGAGGGCTGGGCGCGATCGCTGCGCGACAAGGCCGGCGCCAAGCCGAAGCCGGAATAAAAGCGCCGACGGACCCGACGGCCCGTCGGCGCCCGCCGACTCCCGCGTCCAATGAAGCGATGAAGAGCTACTCCGGCGTCACTTCGGCGATCGTGCCGTCCGGCAGGTGGGCGATCAGCGAGACGTTGCCGCCGTCGTCGTTGACCGCGAACACGTTGACCATGATGTCGGCGCCGAGATCCGGGATCGCGAAGCAGGCATCGACGCTCGCGTCCTGACCGACGTCGAAGCCGACCGACATCGCACCAGCCGGCACGTCGACGTTGCCCGCGACCTGGCCGAACTCGAAGTCCTCGAGCAATGGGGCCACCGGTGCACAGTTGTCGTCGACCATCCAGACGTCGACCGGGGTCAGAGCCGCGAGCGCGCCCGTGTGAAACACGTTGAGCCGGATGTTGCCCGACGCGATGCCCTCGGCGTCCTCCGGGAACGCGAGCACGGTAAACGGCGCGTCGTCACCTTCGGGCGCGACGTAGCCGGCCGCGATCACTTCCCACATCTCGCCGGCCGCGAGCGGGAAGTCGGCGACGGTCAGGACCGAGTCGTCGATCGTGCCGCCGGCCGGGACGATGTCGAAGGTGTAGTCGCCGACCGGAAGCTCGACGTAGTCGGTGCCTTCCTTGAACGAGACGCTGATGCCCGAGGCCTCGCCGTCGACGAAGATGTCGACGGTGGTGTTCTCGTCGTTGGGAACACGCCGAGGTGGACGAGGCGAAGCATCGCCGTCTCGTCGCCGTCTCCGTCTCCGTCGCCATCGCCGTCTCCGTCTCCGTCTCCATCTCCGGTCGGATCGCCGTCGCCATCGCCATCGCCGTCGCCGGTCGGATCGCCATCGCCATCGCCATCGCCATCGCCGGTCGTGTCACCGTCACCGTCGCCGACCGCATCATCGTCGGTGCCGTCGTCGCCTCCACATGCGGACAGCGACAGGGGCATCGCGAGCAGGAGGGTCAGCGGAGTCACTCGCCATCCTCGCCACACCGAGGCGAGGGAGAGAGGAACGCCGAGCAGGAGGCCGATGTGGTTCGCGTGGGTGGATTTCATGGTTCGATTCCAGGTTCGGGTTGAGAATGAAGACTTTGTCTAAAGTCTGGTTGATGTTTGTAGATGATCTGTTCTCGTTGTCAAAGCCGAAAAACCAAGTTTCTAGAACTCTCTCGAATTCTGTCGAATTTATACCGATAGACGAGACAAACTCTGTACAACCAACCTTCGACAGGCTCCGCGCATAACACGCGACACTAAGGGAGTTCTCAGCCGGCTCTCAATCACCCGCGCTCGGCTCGTGCGATGAGAGCGAGCATGACCGCATCCGCGCTGGGGCTCGCACTCGCTCTGGTCATGCTCGGACCGCCCGAAGGCCCCGCGCCCGCGTCCGACCATCATGCTCTGCACGCGTCGGCGCAGCAGCGACTGAGCTTCGACGAGAGCATCGGCGCGAGCGAGCAGACGCCGATCGTGGTCGGGCTCGCCGAGGCGGCCGAGCAGAAGCGCGAGCGCGACCAGAAGATCCCGCGCCAGAGTCAAAACCCACAGGTGCAGGTCATGCCTGGCGGGCGCGTCAACGCGGGCGACGACAACGGCTTCGAGCTGCAGGTCACGGCCACGCAGGGCTGGAACTTGGAGGGCTACGGTCGAGCGCGACGCAGCGCGGCCGCGAGCGAGACCGAGGTGCTCGAGGCCGACGCGCGGGCCCGTGCGCTCGAGCAGCGCTTCGGGGCCGCCGACGCGTGGATCCGTCTGCACGGAGCCGAGCAGCGCCTGGCGATGGCGCGCAGCGATCTGGCCACCGCCGAGCAGCTCGTCGCGACGCTCGAGCAGGCGCGCGAGGCTGGCGTGGTCACGCGGCTCGACGTCGCCGAGGCCGAGGCGCTCGCGGCCGAGGCCGAGGCTGCGGTCGTCGAGCTCGGCGGTGAAGTCCACGATCTCGGGCTCGCGCTCGCGCGTGAGACCGGCGTGAAGACCACGAGCCCGCTCGGCACCCGCGGCGACTACCCCAACCCCACGCTGCCTGGCGATGACGAGCTGCGGCGACGCTTCGCCGAGGTCGAGCAGCTGCCGGCCGTGCAGCTGCGTCGCGTGCAGGCGCGCGCCGCCTTGGCCCAGGCCCACGAGGCCGCGCGCGAGAACGGCACGGTGTTGAATGCTGGCGCCTCGGTCCAGCTCGAGTCGACCGGCGAGGTGCTGGTCTTCGGTGTGGTCGGGGCCAACCTCGGGGTCATCGATCGCAACCAACGTGGCCGCGCGAGCGCCCATGCGCGCGCGCGCGAGGCCGAGGCCGAGGCCGAGCAGCTCGCGATCGAGCTCTCGGCCGCGCTCGGCATCGCGTTGCACGAGCTCCGCCACACGCGTGAGCGGGTCGAGCTGCTGCGCGACCGCAGCCTGCCCGCGCTCGACGAGCTGATCGTCGCCCGCGCGGCCGCGCTGGAGCTGGGCGAAGGCACCCGCGCGCTGCTGCTCGCCGCTCAGCACCGCCGCAACGTGGTCGCGCGCGAGCTGGCCGCGGCCGAGGCCGATCACGCGTGGGCGCGCGTGCAGGTGTGGCTGTACCTCGAGGCCCTCGCGGCGGAGGACGACGCACAGTGAGCAAGCGAATCTTCGCGCTCGCGCTGCTGGCCGCGCTCGCCTGCGATCAGCCGCACGAGGACCAGCCGCACGAAGAGCAGCAAGACGAGCACCTCGACGAGGCACGCTCGCTGACGACCGCGTGGGTGGAGGTCATCCGCCCGACCGACGCCAGCTTGCTCGAGCTGCCGGCTCGCATCGTGGCCGCCGCGGACACCCGCGCGCGACTCGACGCGCCGCTGCGCGGCTCGGTCGTGTCGGTGTTCGTGCAGGTCGGCGATCGGGTCGAAGCGGGCGCGCAGATCGTCGAGCTGCGCATGCCCGAGGCGATCGAGGCCGCGGCGATCCTCGCCGGCGTGCGCACGCAGATCGGCGCGCACCAGGCCCGCCGCGAGCGGCTGGAGGAGCTCAAGGGTCAGGGCCTGGTCGGCGCTGGCGATGTGTTCGAGCTCGAGAGTGGGATCGGCAAGCTCTCGGCCGAGCGTCGGCTCGCGCTCGCACGGCTGGCTGCGGCCGGCATCACCGCGAGCGAGCGCGCCGAGGTGCTCGAGCGCGGCACGGTGATCCTCGAGGCCCCGGTCGCGGGCGTGGTCGCGGAGCTCGACGCGATCCCCGGTGCTGTCGTCGACCCGGGCGAGAGCCTCGCGCAGATCCTCGGGCAAGGCTCGGCGCGCATCGAGGTCGCCTACACCGGCGCGCTGCCGAGCGACGTGACGCTCGAGTTCGTCGGCATCGCTGGCCACCGCTTCGCGCTCGAGCCCACGCCGGTCGCCACCACGATCGAGCCCGGCCTCGGGCGCACGTTGGCGTGGTACGAGCCGGCCATCGAGCAAGCGCTGGCCCACGGCGTGCGCGGTCGCGTGATCCTCTCGGGCAGCGACGATGACCTGCTCGAGGTCCCCCGTCGCGCGCTGCGGCTGCACGAAGGCCGCGCGTGGGTCGGGCGGCGGCCCACCGACGGTGGCCCGGCCGAGCCGGTCGAGGTCGAGGTGCTACGCAGCGTCGGCAGCTCGGCGCTGATCCGCAGCGTCGCGCTGCAGGTGGGCGATCGCGTGGCCGCCGACGCAGCCACGGTGCTGCAGCTCGGGCGCGACCCGGCCGAGTCCGTCGGCGGAGGGCATCACCATTGAGCGACGATCGAGCACCCACTCGCGACTGGCTCGCGGCGATCGTCGGCTGGTCGGTCCGCCACCGCACGCTGGTCTTGGCGCTGGTGTTCGGGCTCGCGATCGCCGGCCTGATCACCGCCCGCGAGCTCGAGCTCGACGCGCTGCCGGACGTGACCGGCAACCAGGTCGTGGTGCTCACGCGCGCGCCCGGCTTGACGCCCGGCGAGGTCGAGCGCTCGGTCACGCGGCCGATCGAGGTCGCCCTCGGCGGCCTGCCGGGCCTCGTCGAGCAGCGATCGCTGTCGCGCTACGGCATCTCCTCGGTGGTCGCGGTGTTCGGCGACGACGTCAATCCATGGCTCGCGCGCCAGCAGGTGGCCGAGCGGCTCGCGACCGTCGGCGAGCTGCCCGACAGCGTCGAGCAGCCCGAGCTCGCGCCGTACACAGGCGGGCTCGGCGAGGTCGTGCAGCTCTCGATCGCCTCGCCCGAGCGCACGCCCGCGGAGCTGTACGAGCTCGTGCGCCTGCGCATCGCCCCGCTGCTGCGCGACACCCCGGGCGTGGTCGAGGTCAACGTGTGGGGTGGCGAGCGACGCACGCTCGACGTCGTCGCCGATCCGGTCGCGCTCGCGGCTGCGCAGGTCGGCTTCGAGCAGCTGCAAGCGGCGCTGCGCGAGAGCACCGGATCGGTCGCGGGCGCGAGCTTGCCCGCGGGCCCCGGCCAGGCGCTGCTGCGTGGCGTGCATTGGCCCACGCGCACGGCCGAGCTCGGAGCCGTCGCCGTCGCGCCGCGTCGCGCGGCCGAGCTCGGTCGCAACCACACGATGGACCCCGATCCGCTCGGCGAGCCCGTGCGCGTGGCCGAGCTGGCCGAGATCGTCGAGGGCGCGCTGCCGCGGATCGGCGCGGCCACTTCCGACGGTCGCGGCGAGGTCGTCTACGTGATGGTCCAGATGCTCCGCGACGCCAACGCGCTGGAGCTGACCGATCGCATCCACGCGCTGATGCCCGCGCTGCACGAGCTGCTGCCCGAGGACGTGCGCATCGGCGTGGTCTACGACCGCAGCGTGCTGGTCGAGGCCACGCTGCGCACGGTCGCCGCCAA
>DATLLB010000049.1:0-2352 GCA_035538075.1 Enhygromyxa sp. | reverse complement strand
ACGACCGAGTGCGAGCAGACGACGGTGCACGAGGGCTCGGTGCTGCTCGACCAGAGCAGCACGCCAGCCGACTTCGAGGCGCTCATCTGCGTCGAGCGGATCACTGGCGACCTCGAGATCAAGCAGGCGAATGTCGGCGATCTCGAGTTCCTGTCCGCCTTGATCCAAGTCGACGGCGACGTCGAAGTGCGGAACAACCCCGGGCTGTCCGACCTGCACGGGCTCGAGGCGCTCGAGCATGTCGGCGGCGCGCTGTCGATCATCAGCAACGGCGCGCTGATCGACCTCGAGGGGCTGTCTTCGCTGCACGAGCTCGGCGGCGTCATGATCGCGCAAAATCCGGTGCTCTCGAGCGTCGCCGGGCTGCAGGGCGATTGGCACTTGCACCCGCCCACGCCGCAGGCCAACACGATCTGGTTCAGCATCCAGAACAATGGCCAGCTCGCGTCGCTCGACGGGCTGGCTGAAGTCAGCATCGCGGACGCCGAGCTCCCGATTTCGATCTCCATTACCGACAATGCCGCGCTCGTCGGCGATCTGCTGGGCCTCGCGGGCATCGTCGAGAGCGATGTCGAGATTGGATTGACCATCACGAACACCCCGCTCGACAGCCTGATCGGCCTCGAAGGCCTGACCCACGCGCGCTGGCTGAGGCTGCTCGGGACCGCCAATCAGTACACGTCGCTCGTCGGCCTCGACAACCTGGTCAGCGTCGAGCTGCTGCACATCGGCATTTGCAATGATCCCGAAGCCTACAACCACCACGAGCTCGCCTCGCTCGACGGTCTCGAGTCGCTGGAGGAGATCGGCCAGCTGCAGATTTGGGGTAACCTCGAGCTGGTCGACATCGACGCGCTCGCCGGCGTCGAGACGATCGAGCTGGTGATGATCTCCGAGAACCCCAAGCTCTCGCAGAACGCGGTCGATTCGTGGATCGCCGACGTCGAAGTTACCGGGAGGAGCTACATTCAAGGCAACGGCACCGGGCAGCCGCCGACCTGCGGCTTCATCCCGCCCTGAGGCGTCGGTCGGGAGGCGTCGAGCCGGAGGTTCAGAAGTCGTAATCGGCTTCGTCGTCGTCGCGGGCGGGCTTGCGGATGGGGGCTCGCGTGGGCACGCCTGCAGCCCCGCCTGACAAGATCGTCGCGCACGAGGGCGGCTGGCCCGAGAGACCGGCGTGCGCATGCATGTCCCGCAAGCGCTCGTCGGCTGCGGCCCCGAGCGAGCGCGCGACTCGACGCCGAATCTCGAGCGGCTCGCTCGCATGCTCGTTGTCCATCAGTTGCTCGACGGCGATCTGCAGGTGCCGATACTCGTTATTGAGGATGATGAGCGGCGCGTGCAGCTCGATGAGCCGGCGCAGGCGATTGTTGCGATTGATGACTCGGCGGTAGAGCTCGTTGAGATCGCCGAGACCGTCGAGCGGGCGCAGACCGGCGGGCAGGACCAGCAGGACGTCGACCATCAGCTGCGCTGGCGCGAGGTAGCGACCGAGCGCCGCGAGCTCGGCGTCGATGTTCATGGCCTCGCTGTCGAGCCCAGCGAGGACCTCACGCAGCGCACTGCCGGCGACGTCGGTCGGGTCGACCTGTGGCTGCAGCCGGCCGCTTGCGTCGAGGCTCGTCGCGCCCATGAGCACGTCGTGAAGCTGGGTCGGCGTGAGCTGCAAGAGCCGCGCGACGGCGGCTTTGCACAGCGGGTGCACGACCGGGGCCGCGAGCTCGATGTGACCGAAGCGCTCGGATCGGACTGCGGTCGGCAGGATCTCGACGCCACACTTTTCACAGGTCACGCCGCGGTAGCGCTCGCCTGCATACTTGCGGCAGATGCAGGTGTAGTCCTCAATCGGGCCGAAGGTGCGCGCGCAAAACAGGCCGTCGCGCTCGGGCTTGCTGGTCCGGCGATTGATGGTCTCGGGCTTTTGCACGCGTCCGTGCGATCGTGCGCGCAGCTGTGGCTCGGTCAGCAGGCGCGCGCGCACGGCCTCCGCGGTGACGTGGACGTCGACGCCCAACGCGAGCAGCTCGGGCGCAGTCATCATCACCACACGGGCACGGGCGCGGACGGCATCTCGTTGAACGAGTCGCCGATGTTGTTCACGTGGCCGTAGCCGAGCTGGGCGCCGCCTTGCCCCCAGCAGCGCAGGGCCCCGCTGGCCATCAGCGCGCAGCTATGGGTGTCGCCGACGGATAGCTGGACTGCAGGTCCACCGAGCGCGACGTTGGGCGCTGGCATCTCGCCCGGATTGGCCCCGATGGAGATTGTGCTGTTGTTGCCGAGTAAACCGCCAAATCCCCAACCCCAGCAGCGGACGCTGCCGCCGGCCAAGCGTGCGCACATGAAGTCGATGCC
>DATLLB010000048.1:0-2888 GCA_035538075.1 Enhygromyxa sp. | reverse complement strand
GGCGCGGGCTTGGAGCGATCGACGAGGGTCTCGTTGTGATTGCCGAGCCCGAGGCCGCAGTTGGTGCCGGTGCAGCCGGCCTTGAGCTTGGTGCGCAGCTGCAGGGAGGAGGTCTTCTTGGTCTTCGTGGATGGGGTCGCCATGCCGAAGCTGTTCCACGCGGCCGCGGCAGGATCAGTGGCGCTCGCGAAATTTCTCGCCGTTCAGGACGCGCCCGCTTCGTCGGCTCGACGGGCGTGCTCCATCAGCAGATACGTCATCGGCGTGAGCTCGCCGCTCGCCGACACATTCGCCTCGTCGCCCGCGGCCGCAAACTCGAAGCTCCCGCTGGCCCAGTCGAGCAGCTCGAACACGCGATCGTGCGCGTGCGAGTAATTGCCGAGGTTCTCGACCTTGGCGAGCGCTCCATTGACGATCTCGAGCACCGCCTGATCGCGGCCATTGTCGAGCAGCAATCGGCCGCTGCGCTTCTCCGACTCGAGGAACGACATCAAGCTGCCGAGCTTGACGTGCTCGAGATCGCCGCGCAGCCCCTGGCCCGCGCTCGCGCTCGACGTGGCCACGGCGGCGCCCGGACGGACCTTGTGGCGGGCGAGCACGCCCTGCAATCGCGCGAGCACTTCGTCGGCGCCCGTGTCCTTGGGCAGGAAGTCCTCCACGCCCATGCGATAGGCCTGCAGGCGCGAGAGGTCGTCGGTCAGGCGCGTGAAGAACACGAACGGAATGTGGGCGAGACGCTGTCGCGCTCGCGTCATCCGCAGGAAGGTCCAGCCGTCCATCACCGGCATCTCGACGTCGGAGAGGATGATGTCGGGCGGACGCTTGAGCGCGGCCGCGATCGCGACCAAGCCGTTCTCGGCCACCCTCACGCGCAGGCCTCGATCGCGCAGCGCGTCGCCGAGCTCAATGCGCACGCCGACCGAGTCGTCGACCAGCAGCAGGTTGATCGGCCCCGCATCCTCGGAGGCGCCGTGCTTGTCGGCGTCGCTGGCGATCGCTCCGCTCACGCAGCGCTCGAGTGCCTCGAGCTGCTCGGCCGTGAACGGGACCAGCTGGACCTGGACGTCGTCGGCGTCCTTGGAGCTCGGACTGCTGGACAGCGAAGCGTAGCCGCCGGACTTCGGCTCGCGCGTGGTGCCCTTGAGGTACAGGACGTGCTGATCGGGCAAGACCAGCTTGATGCGGACGTCCTGACCCGGGCCGAGCCCGGTCGCGCCCGGCAGCAGCAGCACGCCCTTGCGCAGGTGATCGCCGTACTCGACCAAGAAGTCGTCGTACGACTCGAACCCGACCTTGAAAATCGGGGCTTTGGCGCTCTCGGGGCCGGGCATCGCCTGCTCGGATGTTAGAGCTTGGCGCGCCGCATAGCTACTGCGGAGCGCGTTCTCGCGGCGCGCGCCCTGCCGCGGCGAGTTGCGTATGCGTGCACACGCAGCTCGCCGAAGCACGAGCCACGTCGACGCACGGACCAAGTGGCTGCTACGCTGTCGGGCAACGTGAGCACGGCGGCGAATCGACCGAGTGCTGAGCGCTCGCGCGGGACCTCCGACGTGTCGGCGACGGTGCTGATCCTGCTCGGCTGGGTGATGCTCAGCTTGCTGTCGCTGGCGATCAGCATGGTCGCGCTGCTGACCATGTACTCGCTCGCGCGGCTGGCGAATCAAGGCACCCATGCGGTGTGGCTGTGGCTGCTCGCGATCGTGCTGACGATCGGCGTGCCGCTGCTGATCGCGGCCTGGAAGCACAGCCAGACGCCACAGAAGATCAAGACCACGATGGCGTGGCTGCCGAGCGTGTGGAACTCGGGCGCGCTGGTGATCGCGATCTTGTTGGTCCCGGATCTGGTTGGCACCACGCTGCGCGGGGCCGAGTGGGTGGTGCAGGGCCGTCTCGGCGACACGCACACGGCCACGCGGGCCCTCAGCGCGTTCGGGCACGAGGCCGCCGACGCGATCGATCCGGGCGGCGGCGAGTTTCCGGCGCCGGTCATCGAGGACACCCGGGTGGCGCTCGATGGCGACATCGTGGTGCCGTTCAAGGAGCAGGGCTCGGCGATCTTCTTGCCAGTCACGCTCGAGGGTCACGACGGTCGCCATGTCGAGCTCGATTACCTGTTCGACACTGGCGCTTCGTACACCACGATCACCTCGGAGACTGCGCGCACGCTGGGCATCGCGGTGCCCGTCGACGCGCCGAGCCTGCAGTTCAACACCGCCAGCGGGCCCCGCGAGAGCCGAATGGTCCACCTCCCGGCGCTGCGCCTCGGCGACGTGCGGATCCCCGGGCTGTTGGTCTCGGTCTGTGATTCGTGCGCGACCGACAGCGCGGGCGGGTTGCTCGGGCTCAACGTGATGCGCGAGTTCTTGGTCCAGATGGACTATCAGGGCAGCCGCATGCGCCTGCTGCCGCGCATCCACGAAGGTCGGCCCAACCGCGCCTACGACATCGCGCCGACGCTCACCATGCAGGTCGAAGGGCGCCCGGAGATCTGGCTCGGGCGCATTCGCTGGGTGGTGACGATGACCAACAACGGCACCGTGGCGGTCGAGCATGCGATGCCGCGGGTCGACTTCGAGGGCGGGCCGCGGCTCTACGGCGAGCCGGTCGAGCGCATCGAGCCCGGCGAGACCGGCCGCTCGCTGCTCGTCGGTCAGGTGGTCGAGGACGGCGAGGACGGCGAGGACATCGAATTCACGCTCATGCTGGTGGAGGCGTACTGGTGATGCTCGGGTCGATGTTGTTCGCGTGGCTCGGTCCGCCCGACGCCGGCAAGCCGGTGCCCGACGAGGGCGAGATCAACTGGCTGCTCGACGCGCCGTGGGCCAAGCTGGCCCTGCTGATCACGGTCGCGGTCGGCGTGCTGATGCTGGCCAACGTGTTGATGCGCA
>DATLLB010000047.1:0-3139 GCA_035538075.1 Enhygromyxa sp. | reverse complement strand
CCCTCGGCGCGGCGGAGGATCTGCGCGAACACGTAGTGACCGACGATCGACTCGGGATCGGTCGCGAGCAATTCTTCGGTCTTGCGCCGAGCGGTCAGCAGCTTGTCTTCCTGGTAGAGCTGCCAGACTTCGTCCTCGGCGGGCGTGCGCGGGAAGTCCTTGGGCTGGCCGAGCGCGGGGCCGGGCACGGCGGTGGGATCGGTGGGGTCCTGCGCCGAGACGACCGTGGCGATCGTCAACGCGGTGAGGGCCAGCGCGGTGGTGGACAACAACAGCAGGGTCTTGCGCTTGCCGATCATGTGTGGGGCTCCAGGGAGTCGAGCTCGCGCTCGAGCGCGATCTCGGCGTGGGTGAGCGGCTCGAACGCGAGCTGGTCGGTCAGAAACCAAGCCAGCACGGCGCTCACGATGTGGATGACATGGTTGAGCCACGCGCGCTCGCCCGCGACCAACACCGCGTTCATGCCGATGAAGTGGTAGGTCTTCTCGAGCTCGATCAGCGTGAACCCAACCAGGAAGCTCGCCGCCCAGGTCCCGCGCACGGCCAGATCGCGGAACCGCGCGGCCCGGTCGGCGAGCGAGCCTGAGCCGAAGCGCACGCGCAGCCAGACCAGCGACAGACCGGCGGGCATCGCCAGCATCTTGAAGCATTGCGCGTTGAGGTCACCCACCAAGGTCCCATCGCTCGGCGCGCGAACCAAGTAGCGAAACGGCGTGCCGACCAGCGCGTGCCAGTAGTTGCGATCGAACTCGTGCAGGGTGTCGGTCGCGTAGCGCAGCACGCCGATCAGCACCAACGACACCGCGACCGCGACCGAGATTCGGCCAGCCCAGACGCGGCGGGTATCGGGCGCGAGCGGCATCAACGGTGCAAGGTGATGCGAGCGAGGCGCTCGAGCGCGTCGGCGCTGCACTCGCGAATGACGGACGTGGTGCTCTCGGCTCCGGGCGCGAGCTCGAGGCGGTGACCGAAGACCAGGTAGCTCAGCGCCTCGATGTCGTCGGCGCTGATGTAGTTGCGCTGCTGGGTGACGGCGCGGGCCTGCAGCGCGGGGATCATCAGGACCAGCGCGCGGGTCGAGACGCCCTGCAGCACCTGCGGGTGGTTGCGGGTGGCGTTGGCGATGTCGACCAGGGCCTCGCGCACGGCCTCGTGCACGAACACCTGATCCTCGACCACCCGGCGCGCGTCGATGACCTCGGTCCGAGTCACGCGCGGGAGCTCGGCTCCGGCCCCGTCGCGGCGGCTGCGGATGCTCGACAGCACCTCGAGCTCGGACTGCCGGTCGATGTGCTTCATGATGATCTTGAACAAGAAGCGATCGAGCTGGGCGCTCGGCAGCGGGAAGGTGCCGGCGAGGTCGAGCGGGTTTTGGGTGGCGAGCACGAAGAACAGCTCGTCGAGCTTGCGCGTGCGGTTGTCGACGGTGGTCTGTTTCTCGGCCATCGCCTCGAGCAGCGCCGACTGGACCTTGGGCGAGGTCCGGTTGATCTCGTCGGCCAGCACCACGTGGGCGAAGATCGGACCTGGCCGGAAGAAGAAGCGGTTGGTGTTGGGATCGAAGATCGTGGTGCCGGTGACGTCGCTGGGCAGCAGGTCGGGCGTGAACTGAATGCGGCGAATGGTGACGATGTCGTCGTTGGGCTGATCGTCGATGATGCAGTCGCCGAGCGCCTTGGCCAGCGTGGTCTTGCCCGAGCCCGGGTAGTCCTCGAGCAGCACGTGACCGTCGGCGAGCAGCGCGATGATGATCAGCTCGATCTCGTTGTCGCGTCCGCGCACGGCTAGGCGCAGGCGGTCGCGCACGCGCTGGACCACGCCGTATGCCTCCTCCAACGTGTTGATCGGCGGCGCGAGCGTGTGGGTGATGTGCTCGCTCTGCTGAAAGTCGGATTGAATGCCCGAGCGGCTCGGATCGGGGCCGTCGAGCAGATCGGCGGCAGGCTGGTGGCCGGGGAGGGTGTTGTGGGGCATGGGCGGCAGGCGCGAGCATAGCAGCCCGAGCGGCTGCGGGCGCGCGGAGTCTGGTATCGTGAGCGCGGACAATTGTGGCCTCGGCGACTCGCTATCCCTGGCAGGCGTACTCACCCGGATGTGCGCTCTCGGAGAGCAGTCCGCAGCGCTTCGAGCCCGACGGTCTGCTCGCCGATCTCGCCCGCTTGCAGGCGCAATGGGGGCCGGGCGGGCCGCCGCGCTTCGTCCAGCCGGGGTGGTCGGCGATCGGTCTGCACGGTCGCCACGGCGATGTGCTCGACGATCACGTCGCCGAGGATCCACGCGACTATCGAGCGACCGAAGCGGTCTCGCTCGCGCCCCACGTGGCGCGATGCATGGCGTGGCTGCGCGAGCACGGCTGCGCGCTGCAGCGGGTGCGGCTCAGCATCCTGCAGCCGGGCGAGCTGATCTCGTGGCATTGGGACTCTCGCCGCTATCGCCTCCGGCCTGACGAGGACAACGAGCTGCGCCTCCACATTCCGGTGATCACCAGCGCCGACGTGTGCTTTCGGATCGGGCCCGAGCGCGTGCGCATGAACCCCGGCGAGCTGTGGCTGTGCGAGGTCGCGTTTCCCCACCAGGTCTACAACGGTGGCGATCAGGCGCGCGTGCACCTGCTCGCGGACTGTCGCGCGCCGTGGTCGTTCGTCGCGTCGATGTTCCCGGCGCTGGCGGCTGCGCGCGCGCGTGCGGAAGTGCAGGCGCGGCTCTCGGAGTACTACGAGCGAGCGCGCGCGGATGTGATCGCCTATCGGCTGCGCTTCGGCGACGAAGAGGAGCAGCGCGAGCGAGCGCGCCTCGAGTTCGAGCGCGGTGAATTCAGCCGCGGAGCGGCGTGAAGACAATTCGCTAGCGCGCGCGCAGGATCGTGGTCGGATCGATCACGCCCAGCACACGTCGCCAGAGCTTGATCGAGAGCGGCAACTCGCCGCGCAGGCCGGCGATGCCCAGCTCCCAGCGCTGGCGATCGAACTCCGGCCGCTGCGGCATCGGTACGTTCGGGTTGCCCATCTTCGCGGCCACGTGCATGGACGTCAGGCTCGCGAGGCTCGGCGCCTGCCGACCGACGCGCCGAGCGAAGGCCTCGCGGGTCTCGCCGTAGCGCCGCGTGATGCCGACGTCGGTCAGCATGTCGATCGCCGCC
>DATLLB010000046.1:0-3943 GCA_035538075.1 Enhygromyxa sp. | reverse complement strand
AGCCAGCAAGACGACGAGCGCGCTCGAGCGTGGCACCGGCTCAGTCTCGCATGGTATGTGCCGCCCGACATGGCGCGCGTCCTGGTCATCGGCGGGTTCGGGTTCTACGGGCGCAAGGTCGCCGAGCTGCTGCGCCGCGATCACGAGGTGGTGGTCGGCTCGCGTCGACCCGGGCAAGCAGGCGCGATCGAGCTCGACCTCGCGCGACCGGAGACCTTCACCAACCTGGCGGGCTTCGATCTGCTGGTGAACTGCAGCGACAGCGTGAACGCGGCCCCCGACGCCGCGATCCTGCACACGCTCGCGCACGGCGGGACGTGGCTGGAGATGGGCGCCGACACCAAGTCGACCGAGCGCTTGCTCGCGCTCGTCCCTCCCACCTCGTGCAAGGGCACGGCGATCATCGGGGTCGGCGTGTTCCCGGGCATCAGCACGACGCTGGTCCGCGCGGTGATCGAGCGCGGCCCCGCGTGCAGCAGCATCGAGCTCGGCATCCGCCTGTCGCCGCTGTCCGGGGCCGGGCCGGCCAACTGTGCGCTGATGGCCGAGAGCCTGTTCGTGCCGGCGATCCATCGGCGCGACGGTACGCGCGTCGAGGAAGCGACGGCGTTGGGTTCGACGGTGCAGCTCCCCTACCTGCGCGACGGCGAGCTGCTGCTGGCGCCTTCGGTCGTGACCGCGCTGCCCGACACGGTCCTGATGCTGGCCAGCTTCGCGGTGCCGAACGCGGCGGTGCACTTCGCGTTGGTGCCCAGCTGGTTGCGCTTCAACTTCGCGATCCTGGCTCGCATGACGCGATGGTTTCGCTTCGCCAAGCGACCGCTCGCGTGGTTGATCACCTGGCAGATGATCATCCTCCGCGCGTGGTTGCTGCGCGGCGTCGAGAGTCGGGTCGAGATGATCGCGGTCGCCGATCGAGGCACGGCCAGCGAGCGCTCGTGTGCGCTGAGCTTCGTCGATGGCCAAACGGCCACGGCCCTCGGCGTCGCGGCGGCCGTGCACGCGTGGATGGGCGAACCCGAGCACCGCGCCGGCGTGTTCGGGATCGCCAACTACTTCTCGCTCGACCAGCTGCTGACCGGCCTCGAGCACCATGGCCAGCGACCGCCGATGCGCTGGAGTGGCGGCTGAGACGCTGTTTGATCGACGCGGCCCGAACCGCAGCAGGCTCGGGTATGCTGCGGCTCCCTAACCTTTCTTGCCATGACTGCCGCCCCCTCCACGGCACGTGCTCTGTGCACGGCTGCTGGTCTCTTGCCGATCGTGCTCGCGCTGCGAGCCGACGCGAGCCCGACCGATCCATGCCGCCCGCCGGTGCCGACGGTCGTGTGCGAGGTGAAGGTCGAGCAGCTGCCGGTCGTGCTGCTGGGTAGCACCAGCTACGAGTTGGTGGTCGGCGGGCACAACCGTCTGCCGCTGCCGAGCACCGGTGTGGCGCATGTCTCGATCGAAGGACCAACGATCGTGCGCCTCGACGGGCCCGCCTATCACGGCTCGGTCTCGATCGATCCGGCCGACTGCGCCGACGATGCGGTGCACGTGATCGAGGCGGGACCCAAGCCCGCGCGGCTTTTTTTCGAGGCTGGCACGGTGCCGCTCTCGGAGCTGATCGTCACTTGCGTGAACGGCTGCCCCTACCAGATGCGCCCGGCCGACGACTTCCCGGAGCTGCCGTTCTCGCGCGAGGACACCGAGCTTCTGGTCGAGCTGCAGTTCAAGGCGCGCGGCTATCGGTCGCAATCGATCGAGTTTCGGCTGACGCCAGGCGACAACGAGATTCGCGTGCTCTTGCAAGCCATCTGAGGGAGTGACGGCCGCGAAAGTGGTGGTAAGAAACTACCATGAAGCTGTCGCACCAGGCCCAAGAGTTGTTCTCGCGGCTCCGCACACGGGTGAGCAACGGCGAGACCGCTGCGTCGACGCGCGAGCCGATTGTCCGACGCATGGACTTCCCGTTCGTCGAGGCCGAGATTCCGCGGCACTGGCTGGGCGGCAGCATGGTCGGCACCGCGCTGGCCAACAGCCTCAACCTGGTGTTCCCCGACGGCGAGCGCTTCTTCGTGCGCAGCGTGAACCACTACCTGCCGCAGATCGAGGACCCGCAGCTGCGCGATCGAGTCAAGCGCTTCTTCGGACAAGAGGGCCAGCATGCGCGCGAGCACGAGCGACTGTTCGAGGTGCTACGCGAGCAGGGCTATGACATCGATCCGCTGCTCGTGACCTACCGTCACCTCGCCTACGAAGTGCTCGCGCCGCGCGTGCCGGCCAAGCTGCGGCTGTCGGTCACCGCGGCGCTCGAGCACTTCACGGCCAGCTTCGCGGTCCATGCCCTGACCACCGGGCTGCTCGAGCGCCACGCTCCGCCGGTGATGGCCGACCTGCTCAAGTGGCACGCGGCCGAGGAGATCGAGCACAAGGACGTCGCCTATGACGTGCTGATGGCGGTCGACGACTCGTATGCGCTGCGCGTGGCCGGGTTGGTCGTGGCGGTGGTCGTGCTGTGGGGGTTCTGGGCGTACTTCACGGTCGAGCTGCTGCGCCAGGAGCCCGACTTCCAGCTGCGCCGAATCGCGCGCGAGTGGTTCACGCGCGGCATCGATGGACGCGGACCGAGCGTGACCATGCCGCTGGCGTTCCTGCAGTACCTCGCGCCGGACTTTCATCCGAGCAAGGTCGCCAACGACGAGCTGGCGCTCGAGTACCTCGCGTCGATCGGGCGCGCGCATGCGTGATCGACACGCGTGATCGATTGGCCGGCGCCGGGCACTCCCGGTTCGTGCGACGCAATCCGATCACGCTGAGCGCGATGCTGCTCGGTACTCTGGCCTGTGCCCCGGGGCTCCCGAGCGCCGACGAAGACGACAGCACGAGCGGCGAGCAGTCCGAGGGCGCCGACGCCCCGGAGTCGGAGTGCATCGACGACAGCGACTGCCCCGAGCACTGGGTGTGCATCTCGCAGCAGTGGTGCGAGCAGACCGACACCGGGCCCTGTGATTTTTGCAGCGCGGGCGAGGTGTGCATCGAGGAGGCGTGCGTCGCGATCGAGGGGCTGCCTTCGTGCGCGCCAGTCGAGGTCGCCAGCACGCCGACCTTCATGCTGGCCGGTGAGGACGGCGACTTAGCGATCGCCGACGTCGACGGTGATGGGAGCAACGAGCTGGTCGGCGTCGGCTATGCGGGCGCGATCACCTGGTTTGCGGACGGCACCGCCGTCGAGTCACCGCTCGAGCTCGACGTCGGGACCTCACTGCAGGTCGCTAGCCTGCGCGCCAACGAGGACGCGATCATCGATCTCGCGGTGTCGATCCCCTCGACGCACAGGCTCTTCCAGCTCGCGGGCGACGGCGCGGGCGGGTTCGGGCTGCACTTGGAGCGCAGCTTCGGCAGCGACGCGCCATGGAATCCCGAGCGCCTGCGCCTCGGCGGCAGCGTGGACGGGATGGTCCTGGAGGTCAGCGAGAACGTGCAGACGCAGCGTCTGTACTTCGACGTGATCACCAACAACCTGCCCGACCAGCTGCTCGAGAGCATCCTCGAGCGCTGGGTGGTCGACCTCGACGGCGACGACGTCGACGAGCTCATCGTCGCCAACCACGATCTCACGGCGATCTACAGGTTCGATGGCGAGCTGTTCGTCGAGGTCACGCAGCTGCCGACCTCGCTCGAGCTGCCGTCCAAGGATCCGTGGCCGGACACCGCGTCGTGCGACAGCTTCGCGGCCGGCGACATCGACGACGACGACCTCATCGACATCGTGTGCCTGATCGCGCACTACGGGGAGAGCTCCGATCACGCCGCGCTGGTGCCCTTCTTCCACGCGGGTGAGTTCGTGTTCGAGCGAGGCGAGCCGGTGGTCGTCGCGTCCAGCGGAACCCAGCTGCGCTTCTTCGACCTCGAGGGCGACGGGCAGTCGGAGCTGCTGCTCGGCGAGGCGATCGTCGAC
>DATLLB010000045.1:0-2192 GCA_035538075.1 Enhygromyxa sp. | reverse complement strand
GCCCAGGTCGAGCGGCTGCGCTGGCGCTCTCGCTCGCTCTCCGACAAGGTGATCGGCAGCATCGCCGCCCAGCCGATGCGGATCTGCCAGGGTGAGGGCAGGCGCTCGAGCAGGCCGTGCTTCGCGAAGAAGCCTAGCCGGTCCGTGATGTGCCGCTGGAGGCCCACCCCGGCAGTTTATCCCGGACCTGCGTGCGCACGCCCTCGCTGATCACCTCGAGCAAGCGCGGCACGAACATCGGACCGAAGCGGACGTTCATCGCCCGCAGGAACGCGCGCAGGATGGTCGGGGCGGAGCGGGTGTAGCTCGCGACATAGCGCTGCTCCTCGCGACCGGGGATGGCGTCCTTGAGCTCGCGCAGGCGCTGGAGGTACTGGGCGGTCGAGAGGTAGCGGACCATCCAATCGAACTGCGCCTGCAGGGTGCGCGAGCCGGCGTGTGGGGCTGGTCGCACGCGGTGCAGCGGGGCGAAGCCGAGCGAGAGCTGCTCGCCACGCTCGCCGAGCTCGCGCGCGAGGGTGTGTACGGTCGCGAGCCACACGCCCCACAGCTTGGTCGGCTCGAAGCGCAGGATGTCGAGCAGGTAGCCGGTTCGCTGGCCGCGATCGAAGATCGGGTTGAGGACCGCAAAGCCGAAGGTGCCCTGGTGCTCGCGGTCGAATTTCTCGAGCGCGTAGACGCGGCGTGGGCCGGCGTCGGTGTAGCTCATCGGCCAGTTCAGGAAGGCCATCTCCATGCGGACCTGCGCGTGCGCGAGGTAGCGGGCGCTGATCCGCTGGAGCTGCGCACGGGCGTCGGGGTCGAGCTGCGCGAGCTCGATCGGGCGCATGCGAAAGCCCGCACGTCGAGCTTTCTTGAGCGCGCCGCGGACGGTCGGGTGGGGGTTGGCGAGCAGGGTAGGGATGTCGACGTGGCGATCGACGCCGATGCCGGCGCAGCGCAGGCGGGTGGGCTCGAGCAGCTCGAGCAGGTCCTCGCGCAGATAAAAGAGGATCGGCCTGCGCGAGCGGGCGAGGAAGCGGCGGATCATCTCGGCGCGATCGGTTGGAGCGCAGAGCGGGCCGCCGAGCGTCACATCGAAGCCGTCGACGCTCGCGTACGCCCACGCGCCGAACGAGGTCTCGAACCACTGCAGGCCGGGCTGCAGGGTCGAGGCGGCGATCAGATCGCCGGCCGCGTAGTCGCGGATCCAGCTCTTCACGTCAGAGCGGGTCGTGGTCGCCGGGGTACATCGAGGCGAGCAGGTCGAACTGGTAGTACTGCGTGTAGTTCGGGTCGTAGCCGTCCACGTAGGATCCGGAGGGCACGGCCGCCCAGCTGGCTTCGTTGAAGGCCTGCTCGCGCAGCATGCCGAGGTGCAGGTCGAGCGTGTCGGGGTTCTCGAGCTCGGCCAAGGGGATCCGCATCTCGAGGTAGCTGCCGGAGACCGCGACGTCCTCGCTGCCGACGATCGGGCCGAAGCCGGTGTTGATCCAGCTGCCGCCGTCCCACGCGAGCGCGCTGCCAAAGTCGTCGCTGGCTCGCCAGCGCACGTGCCAGCGCGCGTCGAAGGGCAGCATCGGCTGCTGGGTGTTGTAGGTGACGCCGGCGTCGGTGCCCGCCATGCCGCCGAGGTACGCGACGAACCATACCTGGTTGCTGTTGCTGCCGAGGTCGGGGCTGTTCATGCCCAAGTAGAGGTAGGCGTCATCCCAGGCCACGTAGCCGGCGTGGCCGATGGTCGAGCTGGCGAAGGCCTCGGTGTCCTCGAAGTCGACGAAGCCGTCGATCACGATCGTGTGGTGGTAGCGGATCGTGAAGCCGGTGTTGCTGAGATAGAAGCCCTCCATCGGCGTGCCGCCGGCATCGGTCGCGGCAGAGGTCACGCGGAGCCGGTAGGTCGTCATGCTCTCGAGCGGGAGACCGGGCGTGATCGTGAAGGTGAGGTTGTCGTCGCTGGTCGGCTGCGCGGTCATCTGCACGCAGCCGAGGAAGTTGTCGAAGGAGATGTGGATCGAGCCGGAGCACTCCTTATTCGCGGTGTTGGTGGTGATGGTCGCGGGGTCCATCGGCTCGCTGAAGGTCACCGAGATGCTGGGGATCGCGGCGACGCCATCCTCGAGATCGGCGGGGCTGGTCGAGACCACGAAGGGGGCGGGGTCGCCATCGCCGTCGCCGTCGCCATCGCCATCACCGTCGCCATCGCCATCGCC
>DATLLB010000044.1:0-9956 GCA_035538075.1 Enhygromyxa sp. | reverse complement strand
GTCGAGCACGTAGGTCGGCTGGCAGACGCCCGAGACGCGACCTCGCAGCGCTCGCATCAACGCCTGGCCCTCTTCGATCGTGGTGCGAAACTCCGCGGTGCCCTCGGCCAGGTCGCCGTGATGCAGGTAGTACGGCTTGACGCGTAGCTCGACGAGCCGACGAAACAGCGCCTCGAGGGTGGCCGCATCCGCGTTGACGCCTCGCAGCAAGACGGTCTGCGCGAGCATGGGGATGCCGGCGTCGACCAGGCTCGCGCACGCGCGCGCGGCCGCGTCGGTCAGCTCGCGCGGGTGGTTGCAGTGCAGGACCACGTAGACGGCGGTGCGCACGGCCAGCGCGGCGAGCAGCTCGGCGTCGATGCGGCGGCTGTCGACCACGGGCACGCGGGTGTGGACTCGGATCACGCGGACGTGCTCGATCGCGTCGAGCTCGGCGAGCAGGCGCGCGAGCTTGTTGGGCGCGAGGATCAGCGGATCGCCGCCGCTGAGGATCACCTCCCAGATCGACTCGTTTGCGCGGATGTACGCGAGCGCGTCGGCGAGCTGGGCCTCGGACAGCACGCTCGGGCTGGCGTCGCGCTTGGGGCCGACCTGCTCGCGGCGGAAGCAGAAGCGGCAGTAGACCGGGCACACCGAGACCGGCTTGAGCAGCACGCGATCGGGGTAGCGGTGGACCACGCCCGGGACTGGCGTGTGGGGCTCGTCGCCGATCGGGTCGCGCAGCTCCTCGGGGCGGACGTCGAGCTCGCGCGGGTGGGGGACGAACTGCGCGGCGATCGGATCGTCGAGGTCGTCGGGGTTGATCAGCTCGACCAGCTCCTCGGTGATCGAGGCCGCAAAGCGGGCGACCACGCGCTCGACCGCGATCAGCTGCTCGGGCGCGATCAGGCCGCGCTCGCGCAGCTGCGCAGGCGTGCGGAGCGAGCGAGTCATGCGACCCCCCGCTCGAGCCAGGTCCCGTGAAAGCTCATCGGGATCGATTGATCGAACCACGCGCGGGCGATCGGGCCAGCCTCGGGCTCGCGGCCGTCGAGCACGGCCACGCAGCTGCGATCGCGGGCGTCGTCGTGGCACAGCACGAGCACCCACACGCTCGCTTCGTCGAAGGGCTCGCGCGCGACGATCACCGGCTCGCCGACGTCGAGCTCGGGCGCGGGTGTCCACGCGCGCACGGCCCCGCTCTCCACGTCCACGCGCGCGATGCCCCTGTGACCGTCGTCGTTGGCCGAGAGCGTCCACGCGAAGCGATGGGCGGCGCCCTCGAGCTGCGGGTGCACGCGCGGAAACTCGGCGCTGCGCTCGGCGACGGCCTCGCTGCGCACACGATCGCGACCAAGCTCGATCACCACGCGCTGGTACTGCGGCGGCGCGGTCTGCTGGCGGGTCTTGGCGATCGCGTCGAGCGTGGAGAAGTCGGCGTGGCGACACAGATCGAAGACCAGCTCGTCGCCGCGCCGAAAGCCGTTGGCGAAGTGCCACACCCACAGCGGCTCCCAGGCGATCCTTCGCGCGCGCGCGGGCTCGGCGAGCGGGATCACCAGCAGCTCGCTGCCGAGCGACGGCTTCCACTCGAAGAATTTCGCGAAGCCACCGATCCCGGTCAGCGCCCGCCACAGCACCAGCTCGACCGGGCAGATCACGAACACGAGGTGCGTCGGCGTCGCGACGAAGTCGTGGACGAGCGAGGCCCACGGCAGCTCGACGCGACCGATGCTTCGCGCATGTCCACGGTCCGGCAGCTCGAACAGCTCGATGCTGGTGCGCTTGCCGTAGCGGATGCCGAAGTTGAAGCTGGTGCCGAGCGCGGCGACGCGGTGTGGGTGGGCCGAGAAGGTCTGCGCGATCACGCCGTCGAGGTCGCGCTCGCCGAGCGTGGCGAGCGAGTCGGGGTCGAGCTCGGTCGGCTTGCCGCCCTCCATCAGCGCGAACAGCCGCTGGTTCCACACCCACGCCGAGGTGTTGGCGGTGTTTTTGCTGCGCATGCCGATCCCGTTGCGCAGCCGCCGAGGCCACGACGCGCCCGCGCCGTAGAGCCGCCGATTTGCGGCTTGCTCGGCGCGGTAGCCCTCGCTCTCGATCACCGCCGCAGCTCCGAGCGCGCCGCCGCGACCGTCGAAGCGCACCGCCGAGACCACGCCGTCGGCCTCGAAGGGATGCGTGACGCGGACGCCAAAGCGCTCGAACAGGCCCGGACCCACGCGCACGAGCGTGCCGACGAGATCCGCGGGCAGCGTGCCGTCGACCTCGAGGGCCGTGAAGCCGTGGGCCCGTCGGAGGTTTTGGTGGAGGGACGCGTGGCCGCTCATCGCCGGGCAGCACCATGACAGCTCGACCGCGAGCTGTCACCCGAGCGCCGCCCGCCGGCTCATCAAGACCCCCGCAGCCATCCGTAAACTTGGCCATGCACGGCCGCTTCGCGTCCGCCTCGCTCGCACTGCGTGCGAGCGAGGATGGGGCGGGTTCGTGGTGCTCGACAGAATGTGGTGACCCCCTAAAAGGGGGTCCTAGCCGTTGGGGCTCGGCGCGCGGGGTCCCTTGTAATGCGTGAGCGCTTTGAGGAGCGTGCGCTTGGCTTGCTCGAGGTGCTCGTGATCGCGAGCGTGCGGGCCAGCGGCTCCACGCTGCCACACCGGTACGAAGCGGAGCTTGCCCTCGCCAGTCCAATAGCTCAGCAGGCCCGACGATCGGTTGCCGCCCATCATCGCGAGGCTGCGCTCGAGCACGGCCGCCATGACCTCGTCGCTGGGCGGCTCGCCGTCGCCGAGGATCACCACGCCGAGCTCGCGCGCAGCGTCGGACAACAAGCCGGGCGCCTGCTCGTCGCGCAGGCGCAGCCACAGCCGCTCGAACGCGTCGCGCCGTCCGGTCTGCAGATAGCAGAGCGCGAGGTTGATGGTCGCGCTCGCGCGGGCGGGGTGGACCTCGACGGCCTGCTCGAGCTCGACGATCGCCTCGTCGATGCGGCCGAGCTTGCGCTTGGCCTCGCCGCGGAAGAGGTGGATGGCGGGACCTTCGGTGCCCTGCATGACCTTCACCCCCTCGGCGTTGATGTCGAGGCACGCCTGGTAGTCGCCGCGCAGCAACGCGAGCGTGGACAGGCCCATGTAGGCCCAGCGCGTGCCCTCGACGGTGGCGATCGTCGCCTCGAGGTCGGCGCGCGCGGCCTCGAGATCGCCGAGCCACAGCTGCAGCTCGCCGCGATGACAGAGCGGCAGCGACGAGCCCGGGTATTTTTCGACGATCGTCGCGAAGCGAGCGAGGCACTCCTCGCTGCTCGCGACTCGCAGCAGCTGCAGCGCCCAGCGAGACTCGTGGCGGCAGCCGGTCCGCGCCCGCAGACGCGTCAGGCGGCCGTCGATCACGTGCGTGGCGTAGACGCTACGGTTGCCCCGCAAGGCCGCGAGCGCGGCCTCGACCGCGATCGTGAGATCGGCCGTGCGCATGCTCGCGAGCGCCGACTCGGCCAGCTCGGGCGCCAGCTCGCGCAGCGCCGCGTCGAACTCCTCGGTGCGGCTCGGCGTGAGGATCTCGTCGGGGTCTTGCTGCTCGGCCGCGACGATCAGAAAGCGCAGCAACCAGGCCACGAACACGAACCCGTCGGCGTGCGCGGTCCCGGGGTGCAGCTGCGCGTGCGCTTCGGCGAGGCGGCCGACTCGGAGGTACGCCTCGCTCAGCCACAGGTGCGCTTGGTAGTCGGTGACGTCGAGATCGATCGCGCGACGCAGCAGCTCGATCGCCTCCGCGTAGCGACCGGCGCGGACCTCCAGCGCGCCGCTCATGCGCAGCGCAGGGCCGAACTGTGGAGCGATCGCTAGCGCGCGTTCGGTCGCCGCGCGGGCCTGCGCATCGTCGCCGCGCCAGCTGTGCAGCTCGGCGATCTGCACGTGCAGGTCGGCTGCCAGCGGATCGATCGCGAGCGCCCGATCGAGGCACGCGAACGCCAGCTCGAACTCCCCCGCGTCGATCGCCACGCGAGCGCCCTCGCGTTGGTAGAGCAGCGTGTCGTCCAGCGAGAGCGCCCGCTGCAGCGCCGCGATCGCCTGCGCTCGCCGATCGAGCTGCGCATGCAAGCCGGCCGCCTCCATCCACATCGCCGCGCTCTCGGGTGCGAGCGCGAGCGCCTGCTCGGCGTGCTCGAGCGCCTGCTCCCAGTGACGCGCACGCCCGAACAGCCGCACGGCCTGCGCACGCCAGCTGGGCTGCTCGGGCTCCGCCGCGATCGCGGCCTCCAGCACCCGACGCACGTCGTGCTCCCAGCCGAGGCCCGCCGCGATCGCGACCAGCTGCATGCGCGCGCGCTGGGCCGCGCCGCCGCTGCTGGTGTTCGCGACCGTCTCGAGCTGATCGAGCGCGCGCTGATGGTCGCGGGTCGCAAACCAGATCATCCCCGCGACCAGCCCGACCACCGGGTTTTGGCCACCATGCTCGAGCGCCTCTTCGACGTCCCTGCGCGCCCACGCGAGCTTGCCGTCCTGCGCGAGGAAGCAGGCCCGCAGCAGCCGCGGGAACGCGCTCGGAGCCGCGAGGATGCGCTGGGTCAACGCGGAGTCGAAGCGCTTGGCCTCCAGCTCACCGAGCAGCTGCTCGGTGACCCGAAGGTTGCGCCGCCGCATCATCGTGGTCGTGTCCACTCGCGGATGGTCGCCCATCGCGACCGTCTCGCGCAAAGACTCGACCTACGTCGCTTCCACCGGCTGCATCAGCGCGAACCCGTGCGCACGGATGTAGCTGATGTGCATGCCGCGGCAGTCCTGGTTGTAGACGCAGGTCTTGCAACGCAGCGACTTTCGCCAGTAGCGATCGAGGATGTAGCGCTTGATGTACCTGAAGATCTCGAGCTTGCCGTCGAGCGTCATCATGCTGGTATCGAGCAGCTCGCGGCGCGTGCGAGCCGGGCGACCGAGCACGCAGCTCGGGACGTCGTCGACCGGCACCGCGTGGGTGAAGATCGAGAAGAACGCCGGCAGATCGAGGTCGCGCTCGGCGGACTCGGTCAGGCGCTCGTAGGTCGGCTGCCGCAGCGCGAGCCGGGCAGGGGCCTCGGGTTGCTTGGCGAGCTCCAGCAGCCACGCCTCGACGTCGCGCGAGAGCTCGACGCAGACCTCGAACTCGCCCGGCAGCGCGAGCATGGCCTGCGCGTCGGCGACGGTCTTCACGACCACCCGAGTCACGCGCTTGCCAAACAGCTGATCCCCCGGCTCGAGCGACTCGGCGAAGCCACTGTAGTCCTCGAGCTGTAGTTCCAATTCAGAGGTCCCCGCGAACAGCTCGTCGAGCTGGGCCATGTGCTCGCGCGCCCGCGCGAGGCTCGGCGAGACCAGCCACAGCGCCTTGCACCCGGCGCGCTCGATCTGCGTGGGGATCGGCGGATACTCCGGCTTCTTGTAATTGCCGCCCGGCCCGATGCCCAAATTCTCGGCCAGCAGCGGCAGCCGCAGCTTGCGGTGTTGGATCTCAGTGATGCTCTTCCCGAGCGTGGCCGCGACCGCCTCGGCGCTGATCTGGTTGCCGTCGAACTCGACCGCCGCCAGCGTCTCGACCATCTCGCGGCGAGTCTTGCTGCGCTCGGCCGAGGCCGGATCGCCGCCGAACACGGGCCCCTGCGCGGCGTCCCACTCGGTGTCGAAGCGGATCACCGAGAACTCCGAGCTAGCGACGGTCTCGCGCACGTCCTCGAGCTCGTCGCAGATCGGCTCCAAATAACAGTGCGAGCAGCGATGCGGCGCGCGGCAGTCGAGCGGCACGCCGTGATCGATCAGCAGCTCGTACTCCTCCTTGCGCCCGCGGATCTCGTCGTGGAGCTTGTAGGGATCCTGGATCAGGTTCTCGAAGCCCTCGAGGTGCGGGACCGGGAAGCGGTTGAGCCAGATGTGCATGTCCGGCCGCTTCGAGTACTCGAACGCGGCCAGCAGGTAGGGCCGCATCTCCTCGAGGTCGTAGAACAAGGTCTCCTTGCCCTCGGTGTAGGCGCGACCGAACGGGATCACGTGCAGGAGGTCGTACTCGTAGACCCCCATGTTGGTGAACTTCTCGAGCAGGTCGGGCAGCGTCTTGACGTTGCCTCGGTTCACGCAGACGTCGATGTTGATGATCACGCGGCCGTCGTCGAGCGCGTTCTGGAGGCCCTTGATCTCCTGATCGAACGCGCCCTTGGTCCCGACCAGCGCGTCGTGGATGCGCGCGTTGACGCCGTGGATCGAGAACGTGATCTCGCCGAGCCCGGCGTCGATGCAGCGGGTCAGGAATTCCTTGTAGGCGAACAGCCGGCCGTTGGTGACGGTCTGGATCTTCTGATATCCGGCCATCCGCCCGAGCTTGATGAACTGCACGTAGTCGGGATGGATGGTCGGCTCGCCGCCCGAGAGGATCAGCCGCTCGGCGCCCTTGCGGCGGCCGTCGAGGATCTGCGCCTTGATCTCCTCGCGCGAGCGATTGGTCCCGTTGTGGGTGTGCGCGTCCAGGCAAAACACGCAGCGATCGTTGCAGTCGAAGGTCAGTCGCACCCAGTTGCGCTTCTGGTGGGCAGCGTCTTCCTTCTCGACGATCTTCAAGTCCTGAGTTTGCGCGGTGCCGCCGTCCATCCGGGGCATGATACCCGCGCGTGCGTGGGCTGGGTGAGGCAACCGCGATTGGGCCCAGGCGCGCAGGGCGGGGTCTGGAGGCCCAATCTCGACCCTGACGCGCACTCTCGCGTTCGTCAGGGTCCCGTGAGCTCGGGGCTACCATGATATGCTGCGCCCCGATGGGCTCATCGCGCGTCCTGGTGATCCATCCGCCGGTCTCGGTCGCGCGGGATTTCATCGATTATCCGTATTTCGCCGATCTCGGCGCAGTGCAGCTGGCGGCCACGCTCGAGCAGCGGCTCGGGGTCGGGCGAGTCGAGCTGCTGGACAGCTTCGCGCTGCCGGGCGCGCGGCTGCGTTGGCGCGAGGATGGTCGGGCGCAGCTCGGGATCGACGTCGCCGATCTGCTCGCGCGCGTCCACGAGCTCGCGGCCGATCAAGACTTTGGCGCGATCGTGCTGGCGTACACGGTCTTTCATCGGCCGCCGCATCGCGACGACTCGCTCGCGGCTGTGCTCGAGGGCCTGCGCGCGCGCTTCGACTGCCCGATCCTGCTCGCCGACTGCTACCAGTCCGGGCAGCACTACGTGGAGGTCCCGGGCGAGCAGGTGCTGGCCAGCTACCCCGAGGTCGACGCGTACGTGAAGTACGAGGCCGAGCTCACGGTCCCCGCCTTGCTCGAGGCGTGGTTCGAAAACCACGAGCGCCCGCACGGCTGCCATCGCGGCGACTCGCCCAAGCTCGACGAGCTGCCGTTCCCGGCCTGGGGCCGGGTCGACCTGGCCGCCTACGATCTATTTAAGGAGAGCGTGGTTGCCGAGCTCGGGCGCCCGGTCTGGACCTTCCCGATCGACGGCCGAACCATGCCGCTGGTCACTAGCCGCGGCTGCCCGTTCACCTGCATCCACTGCTCGAGCAACCCCGAGACGCCGATCGGCCGGCCCAAGCTGCAGCGCCGCTACGCGCCCGAGCGGCTGCGCGAGTACCTGCGCTTTCTGGCCGCGCTCGGGGCCACGCGGCTGTTCGTCTCCGACGAGCTGATCAACGTCAACGAGCGCCACTTCGACGTGTTCCTCGACGAGGTCGAGGCGCTCGACCTGTCGTTCGACTGCCCCAATGGCATGCGCGCCGACTACCTGCTGCCGCGCCACCTCGAGCAGATGCGCGGGCGCGTCAACATGCTCAGCGTCAGCGCCGAGTCGGGCGTGCAGCGAGTCGTCACCGAGGTCGTCAAGAAGCAGCTCGATCTGCAGGCGATCCGCGAGGCCGCGGCCCGGGCCCACGAAGCCGGCGTGCCCTTGATGATCCACTACATGATCGGGCTTCCCGGCGAGACGGCGGAGGAGATCAACGGCACGTTGAGCTTCGCGCTCGAGCTGTGGGACGCCCATCGAGCCTGGCCGGCGGTGCAGTACGCGACGCCGCTGCCGGGCACCGAGCTGGCCGCGATCGCGGAGTCCAAGACCGGCCACAAGCTGCCGATCATCGAGGACTGGGGCCCCTACTTCCAGACCGCGCCGAGCGAGACCGGAGTCGCCCCGGAGGTCCTCGAGAAGTTCATGTGGACGTTCCAGCAGCGGCTCGCGGCCTCGCAGGGGCCCAAGAAGCTGATCATGAACGTCACGTACGTGTGCAACAACCACTGCACCTTCTGTGCAGTCGGCACGCGCACGCAGCTCGACGGTCACCCGACGCGGCAGCGCGAGCAGCTGGTCAAGTATCGCGATCAGGGCGTGGTCATGGTCGACTTCGACGGCGGCGAGCCGACGCTCAACCCCGAGCTGATCCCGCTGATCAAGTCGGCGCGGGCGCTCGGCTATCAGCGCGTCAACGTGACCACCAACGGTCGCCGCTGCGTGTACGAGAACTACGCAGCCAAGCTGGTCAACTCCGGGCTCACCACGCTGTTGTTCTCGGTCCATGGCCACGACGCGCGCACGCATGCCCAGCAAGTCGGCGTCGCCGAGGCCTTCGAGCAGACCTGCGCCGGGATCCGCAACTGCCTCAAGTACGCCCCGCGGGGCGTCGAGCTGGGCATGAACATCACGGTCACCAAGGGCAACCACGACAAGATCGACAAGCTCGCGCAGCTCTGTTGGGACCTCGGGTTGCGCTGGATGAACATCCAGTTCCTCACGCCGTTCGGGCGCGCGACCAGCTGGGTGGCCCCCGACACGCAGAAGGCGGCCGATCACGCGGTCGAGGTCATCGACGCGTGGGCCGGCAAGATCCGCTTTCAGGTGATCAACCTGCCGTTTTGTTTCATGCCCAAGCATCAGCACCTGATGCAGGGCGACCTCGCCAAGCTCGAGCGCCACATGGTCTTCGTCAACAACGAGACCGTGAACCTGGCCGAGTACCTGGCCGAGCGTCGGGTTCGCAAGCCGGTCTGCGCCACCTGTCCGCACGCGTGCTTCTGTGGGGGCTTCTACGAGCTCGATCAGGTGCCCGAGCCGCCGTGGTTGATCGCGCCCGAGGATCTCGTGCGGTCGATCGATGATCCGCGGCGCCACGAGTCGGTCCCGGCGGGCTTCTCAGATCGCGTGAAGAAGCGGCTGAATCTGGTTTGATGGCGGCCATTCGGCTGGCCGCCCCCGTGCCGGGCAAAGCCCGTCACGGGACCCCCTCCAGTCCGGTCGCCCCTTCGGGGCTCCTCTCCCAGCAGTCGGTTACGAGGTGATGATCGGCAGCCGCATGGCTCCGGTGATCGTCGCCGCCTGTCCGCGCACAGCCGCGATCTCGCCGTCGCCGTAGCGGGCGAGGTAGTCGGGCCGCACGCCTGGGCATAGCTCCTCGAAGCGACAGCCCGCGCACGCCGGCACCTGCTGCTGACCGGCGAGCCGGCTCTGCTTGAGCTCGAACGTGGCCTCGGGCGTGACGACCATGACCCGCTGCGCGCCGGGATCCCACGCGTGCTGCCAGTCGTCGCCGAGCAGGCAGCGCGGCACGTGCAGCGACTTGATGTCGATCCCGTGTGTGCGCGCGCGGGCGAACGCCTCGCGGATGAACGGCACCGCCTCGCTCATCGCCGGCAGGCTCGCGACGTTGCTGGCGTTGCCGTCGGTCAGCGACACGTACCAGACGTGGATCTCGGGGACCTCGCGCGCGGCGATCCAGTCGATCGCGTCGGGCAGCCGGCGGAAGGTGTCGTGCTTGACGATCACGTCGACGACCACGTGCTGCCCGCTCGCGACCACGTTGCGCAGACCCTGCTCCATCAACGCGTGGGCGTGCTCGCGGCGAACCAGCGCGTCGTAGGCCGCGGGCTCGTGCGTGTGGATCGAGACGTGAAAGCGCGTGACCCCGGCCGCGACCAGCCGCTCGACGTTGGCGGCCGAGAACAGCAGGCCGTTGCTCTGCAGCTTGATGTCGGCGTAGCCGAGCTTGCTCGAG
>DATLLB010000043.1:0-3868 GCA_035538075.1 Enhygromyxa sp. | reverse complement strand
GCATGTAGCCGGCCTCTTCGTCGCGGTCGGTGACCTTGTAGCCTCGATCGATGCGCAAGTACCGAATCGCGGTCGGCCACACTTGCTCGAATGGATAGCTGAGCACGCGCCGGTTCTCGATCAGCGCGAGCGGTCGGGCAGCGGCCGGCGCCGGGCTGGATTCGCTGGCCAGCGCGGTCGCGGTTGCGTCGGTGCCCGCGCCAGAGCCCGAGGCCGGCTGAGCGATCAGAGTCAGCGCGATCACTCCAAACACCGAAAGCGACAGGATCTCCCGGCCTCCGCGGCGAGGCCCGGCGGGAGCAGTAGCTATGTTGGGCTCATTGCGGGCATGGAGACGCATGGCGGCACGCTACGTAGGGGTGGCAAAGTGATCAAACTTCCGGCATTTTTGAGCGGGACTCGAAGCGAGCACTCAGCGGAGATCACCAGAGGTGGTCGAGCGTTCGGCCCCGAGTCCGTGCTCCCGGATACCACCTCGTCAACCGCCCATCGTTGACGAGCCGGCCCCCAACTTCACGGCACAAGCACGGCCCACCAAATTTCGTCGCCCCAGCGGAGGTTCAGCCCATGTCACGAGAAAACTCAGCCCTGATCGCGCTCGAAGAGCTCAAGAACCTGGAGGCCAAGCGAGTCCAGCAGGTTCACGACGAAGCCCGCGCCAAAGAAGATGCGGAGCGCCGGGCTCGTGAAGAGGCGGAACGCAAGCGTCGCGAAGAAGAGGAGCGGATGCGCCGTGAAGAAGAAGAGCGCATGCGCCGAGAGCAAGAGGAGCGAGAGCAGCGGGAGCGTGAGGAGCGGATCC
The DNA here is from genome assembly GCA_035538075.1 of Enhygromyxa sp. Classification (GTDB taxonomy): domain Bacteria; phylum Myxococcota_A; class Polyangia; order Nannocystales; family Nannocystaceae; genus Plesiocystis. Next base: position 3,066 of record DATLLB010000043.1, on the reverse strand, counting down.
GCGTGGCCGAAGCCGAGGCCCGCAGCCGCGCCGAGCAGGAGGCCCGCCTCCGCGAAGAGCAGATGCGGCTCGACGCCCAGGTGAAGATGGCCGAGCGCAAGAAGACCCCGTACTGGCTGTACATCACCGCGGGCGTGCTCGCGGTCGGTCTCGTCGGCGGCGGCATCTTCTTCTATCAGAAGCGCCAGGAAGACCAGGCGGAGAAGGATCGCATCGCCGCCGAGAAGGCCGATACCGAGGCTCGCCTGGCGGCCGAGACCAAGGCCCGCGAAGAGGCCGAGGCGCTCAACAAGCAGCTGCAGGACGAAGCGGCAGCGTTGGCGACCAAGCAGGAGGAGCTGGCCAAGCAGCTCGCAAGCGCGACCGACGAGAACGAGAAGGCGCGGATCCTCGCCGAGCAGGCCAAGCTCGCGGAGGAGCAGGACGCGGTCAAGAAGAAGATCACCGCCAACAAGAAGCCCGGCGGATCGTCGAGCGACAGTGGGACGAAGAAGCCCGTCACCAAGGAGCGCAAGGACGGCGACAAGATCAAGCTCGGTGGCGACGGCTCGGCCCTCGGCGGCCTGCAGAACTGAGCTCCGGCGAATACGCGCGACAGAGGCCGACGTGGCTCACCACGTCGGCCTTTTCTTCTGGTTGGACGACCCCTTTGGGTGCTTGCGAGCGGCTGTCGGCCGTGCTAGTTCACCGTCCCCCAACGCAGACAAGGCGACCTGCGGCGCGGTGGCCAAGTGGTAAGGCAGAGCTCTGCAAAAGCTCTATTCGCCGGTTCGATTCCGGCCCGCGCCTCTCGCAAAAAAGAGCACCTCCCCACGGAGGTGCTCTTTTTTTTGTGCCCGCTGTCTGCCGGCAGGCCGACTCAGTTCTTGCTCGCGCCGGTCAGCGCCGCGCGAGCGGTCTTCGGCAACTCCTTCCAGCGCAGGTAGTTCTGCGCCATCTCGTACTCGAAGTCGCCGAGCATCTGCTGCTCGAGCACCTTGCTCATCAGCTCCAGCCCGTCGGTCTTGCTGCCCGCGCGCCAGCGTCGGAGACCTTCGTAGAAGAAGGCCTCGGAGCGTTGACGGGCGTCGCCAGCGGCGGACGCCAGCTCGCCGTCGCCGAGCTCGCCGAGGCTGAAGCGCGCGAGCTTGCGTAGCCACGCGTCGCCTTTGCCGTCGGCCGCATAGCTGCGCAGGTAATCGGTGGCCTCGGTCGGGTGCGGGCGACCGCTGCGATCGGCGAGATCGACCACCCACATCGTGAAGTACACCAGCAAGTCCGCGTCGCGCTCGGGCTGCGCGAGCGCGTCGGCGAGGATCTCCGCCGACTGCTCGAAGTGCCCATGCACGACCGTGAACGTGAGCGGCAGCGTGTACACGGAGCTGCGGCTGGGCGCGAGCGCCTGGGCGCTGCGGTAGTCGACCATCGCCACGTCGATCTCACCGAGGAAGAAGAACACCTGCGCGCGGCGAAGCAGGAACTCGACGCGCAGCGACTCGCCGAGGCCCGGGTAGCTGAGCAGCGTGTTGAGCTGCTGCAGGGCCTCGCGCAGGTAGCCCACGCTGGCCGCGTCGTCGCCCGCGAGCAGCTCCACTTCGCCCAGGCGAATGCGCGAATCGATCTGCCACTCGTAGCGATCGATCTGATCGGCGAACACCAAACCCTCGATGTCGCGCAGACGCTCGCGCGCGCGCTCGAACTCGCCGCGGCGCAGCGCGATGAGCCCGAGCAGCGAGAGCGCGGCCGGGTGCGGCTCGATCGCGATCGCCCGCTCGAGCAGCTTCTCGGCGTTGGCGATGTGGCCCGCGTCGAACTCGGCCGCGGCCACGGTCAGCCACGCGACGCTGACCGCCGGCTGCATCGCCCGGTGCTGCCACTGCTCGGCCGCGCGCTTGTGAAAGTCCTCGACGCGCTCGAGCATGCGATTGGCCGCAGCCAGATCGGTCGCGGCCCGATCCTCGAGCACGGTCTGATAAAGCCCCGCGAGCTCCGACCACGCCAGGTACAGATCCTCGTGATCGGTCGCGCGGGTCTTGCCGGCGAACGCTCGCTCGTAGTGGACGATCGCCGCCTCGCTCAGCTGCTGGGCGCGCAGCACTCGGGCGCGCGCGAGGTGGGCCGGCGGGTGATCGGGGAAGTGCTTCAGGGTCCGCCGCGCGAGGTTGTCGACGATGCCCCAGCTCTGCCGGATGATCTCGTCGGGCAGTCGGCTGTTGCGCTCGGGCACGAACTCGCTGGTCAGCTGATCGAGGTGGACCGGCGAGCGCGAGCTGGCGTCGGTGGCCGCGGCCGCAGCGATCAGATCGCGCAGCGCCACGATCGCCGGGTCGCTCTGCAGGCGATCGATCGACGCGACCGCACCGTCGAGATCATCGGCGCGCAGGTACAGGCGCGCGAGCAGGTAAGGGGTGAACTCGATGCGTGGATCGGCGGCCTCCGACAGCGGCCCACGCTGCTGCGCGGCCCGATAGCGCTCGAGGTACACGCTCTCCAGCTGCGCGACCAGAAACGGCGACGGCAGGATCGAGGTCGCGTCCTCGAGCAGCCGATCGAGGATGTCGTAGAAGCGCGGATCATCGGCAAACTCGGCGGTGCGATCGATCCAGTCGCGGACCTCGGCCAAGCTGGCCTCGGCCGCAGCCTTGCGCTGCGCGTCACCAAACGCGTGGGCGAGCCCGAGCGCGAGCAGGGCCGAGCGCTCGTTGCCCGCGCGCGCGACCTGGCCGTAGATGCGCATGCCCGCGTCGCTGAGCGCGAGATCGGGGCTCGGCGAGCGCAGCTCGACCGGCGTCCACAAGCCCGCCAGCTGCTCGACGGCATCGAGCGCGAGCTCGATGCGCTGCTGCTCGAGCGCGTGATCGAGGTAGCCGAGCAAGAAGTCGCGCAAGCGCTGACGAAGCTGCTCGCGCTGCGGATCACCGACCTCCATCAGCGCGTAGGCGTTGCGGGCCGCGGCGTAGTCATCGAGATCGGCGAGCTCGTCGGGGGCCACCAGCTCGGGCGTCTGCGTGTCCGGGCCCGTGGTTTTGCCGCACGCGGGGGCGAACAGCAGCAACAGGGTCAAGGTCGTGAGCGCGGAGCGTCGAA
>DATLLB010000042.1:0-10032 GCA_035538075.1 Enhygromyxa sp. | reverse complement strand
GACGAGAACAGCTTCCAGACTGATCTGCCTGGGCAGAACGAGGATTGCAAGAGCGACTGCTTCTTCGACGACAACACCGGCGCTGGCGACGACCTGTGCGACTGGAACCTCCAGTGCGATCCGGAGAATCCCGGCGCGCTGATCGGCTGCGAGTACGAGGTCGATCCTGCGTGTCCCGAGCTGCCGGCGGTGCAATCGGACACGTGCCTCGCCGCCTGCCTGCCGCTGGTGCCCAACGGCTGCGACTGTTTCGGCTGCTGCGAGCTCGGCAAGGACTTCGTATATCTCGACGGGAGCCCGGATTGCCGGCTCGGAAATCTCGAGGCCTGTCAGTCGTGCACCTTCAACGAGGAATGCGCCAATCCCTGCGATACACAAGGCTGCGAGCTCTGCTTCGGTCAGACGCCTGACGAGCTCCCGCAGAAGTGCAAGGGACAGGCTGCTTGCCCCGACGGCGTGATCGCGTGTGTGAGCCCGGAGGAGTGCCCCGCCGACCACTTCTGTCAGACCGGCTGCTGCACCCCGATCGGGTGATTGGGCTTGGCGTCAGCCCTGCGCGACCAGGTTGTCGATCGCGCGGCGGGTGTGGACCTCGAGCATCTGCCGGCGGTAGGCCGCCTCATAGGGCACGTTCTCGAGCGGCTTGCACTGCTTGTGCACCGCCTGCGAGACGATGCGCGCGACCGCGGGATCGGACAGCTTCTTGCCGATCGCATCATCCAAGCCCGTCACGATCCGCGGCTTGGCCCCGAGCACACCGACGACGACGACGAGCTTGGTGATCGCCGCGTGCACCTGATCGGCGTCGAGATCGAAGCGCAGCGCGACCGAGACCAGCGGGAAGTCGATGCTCTTTCGCACCGTCCACTTCGCGTAGGCGCTGCGCCGCGGACTGCTCGGGATCGGCACGCGGATCTGCGTGGTCAGCTCGGCGTCCTCGCGGATCGTGTGCCGGAGGCCGTCGGCCTTGAAGTACTTCTCGGCCGGCACCACCCGCTCGCCGGCCGGGCCGATCAGCGTGAGCTCGGCGTCGAGGCTGATCAGCACGGGCACGCAGTCGCTGCTCATCGCGGCCACGCAGTTGCGACCGCCGGGGACGACGTGACAGACGTTGCCCTCGGACTTCAAGCAGCCGCCGCCGATCGCCTGCCGCCAGAACTTGGTCTGGTTGACGTAGCGGCAGCGCGTGTCGAGGTTCACGTTGCCGCCGATCGTGCCCATGTTGCGGATCAGCGGGCTCGCAACCAGACCGGCCGCATGCGCGAGCGAAGGGAACAGCGAGCGCACGCGTGGGTGCTCGGACACCTGCGTGAGCGTCATGCCGGCGCCGATCTGCAGGACGCCGTCGGCTTCTTCGATCGCTCGGAGCTCGGCGACCTGCGCGAGGCTGATCAGCGTCTCCGGCTCGTCGAGGCGGTGCTTGAGGTTGGGCAGGATGTCGGTGCCGCCCGCGACGATCCGCGCGCCGGGCTTGTCACGCAGCAACGTGATCACCGACGCGACGTCGCGCGGCAGCTCCACTCCAAATTGCGGTAGGCGAAGCATTTAGGCGCTCCTCCGATTGGCGTCACGATCGTGCTTGTGTGGAGGTAGCTCGCCCGCATCCTCGCGCTTGCGCCGTGCTTGAATCGCAGCCAGCACCTTGGGCGGCGAGAACGGCAGCGCATCGATGCGGACGCCGACCGCGTCGTAGATCGCGTTGGCGATCGCCGGAATGCTCGGATGCAGCGGCCCTTCGCCGGCCTCCTTGGCGCCGTAGGGACCCTGCGCGTCGGGGGCCTCGACGATCAGCGAGTGCAGCTCGGGCGTATCGAGGAAGGTGGGCATTCGATAGTCGAGCAAGCTCGGCCCGATGTGCACGCCGTTGTGGCCGGGGTCGACGTCGTGGCGCTCCATGATCGCCTCGCCGAAACCCATGTAGACCGACCCTTCGATCTGCCCCTCGACGATGCGCCGCGAGAGCGCCCGACCGCAGTCGTGCGCGGCCCAGATGTGCTTGACCTCGACCACGCCGGTGTCGGGATCGACGTCGACCTCGGCCACGTGCGCGGTGAAGCTGTAGGCCGGTGAGGCGCCGATGGTCCCGCCTCGGTAGTCGCCGTGGCGATCCTTGGGCGTGTTGTAATTGCCGACCTCGCCGAGCAGCCCGTGATCGGCCTCGGCCCACGCGAACGCCTCGCGGATCGACACGCTGCGCTCGGGGTCCTCGAGGTCCATGGCCTTGCGGGCGATCAGGGTGACGCGCTTGGCCGGGATCTCGAAGCGCTTGGCGACCGCGTCGCGGACCTTGCGGCGCAGCTTCTGGGCGGCGTCGAGGCAGGCGTTGCCGACCATCAAGGTGATGCGCGAGCTGTAGGCGCCGAGATCGACGGGGCACAGATCGGTGTCGGCCGAGAGCACGCGGACGTCGTCGAGCTCGAGGCCCAGCTCCTGCGCGACGATCACCGCGAGCATGGTGTTGCTGCCCTGCCCGATGTCGTTGGCGCCCGAGAACACGCGCGCGCGACCGCTGCGATCGAGGCAGACCTGGACCGCCGCCTGCGGCATCTCGTTGGGATAGATCGGGTAGTTGGTGCCGGAGATGTACGTGCTGCCGGCGATCCCGAGCCCGCGTCCGTACTCGAGCACGGGCCGACGCGCGACCCACTCGGACGCCGCCTCGACCCGGGCCAGACACTCGAGGAACCCGTTGCTGCCGATCTTGAATTCGTTGACGGTCACGCCGTCAGGCCCGATGTCGTTGCGACGGCGCAGCTCGATCGGATCGATGCCGAGCGCGACGGCGGCCTTGTCGAGCTGGACCTCGATCGCGAAGCGCGGCTGGACCGAGCCGTGCCCGCGCTTGGGCCCGCACGCGGGCTTGTTGGTGTAGGCGCGCGTCGAGTGGAACCGGTAGGCCGGGAACTTGTACGGCGCGCACAACAGCTGGCCCGAGTAGTAGGTCGTGACCAGACCGAAGCTCGAGTACGCGCCGCCGTCGAGGAAGGTGCGGGCCGAGACGCCGGTGATCGTGCCGTCGCTACGAAAGCCGGTCCGGTAGCGCATCTTCATCGGATGGCGACCGCGGTGGCTGTAGAAGACCTCTTCGCGGGTGTAGAGGCACTTGACCGGACGCCCGGTCTTCTCGGCCAGCTTGGCCACGCAGAACTCGAGATCGAAGGGCTCCGACTTGCCCCCGAACGCGCCGCCGAGCGGCGGCTGGATCACGCGGATGGTGTGGGCCGGACGCTCGAGCACCTTGCTCAGCTCGCGGTGCAGGTAGTGGGACACCTGCGTCGCCGACCAGACCGTGAGCATGCCGTTGGGCTCGACCATCGCGACCGCGCAGTGCGGCTCGATCGCGCCGTGGGTGGTGCCCTCGAAGAAGTAGTCGCCCTCGATCACCACGTCGGCGTCGGCGAGCGACTGCTCGACCTCGCCGAACTCGAGCACCACGTCTTTCGACAGATTGCCGCGGCGGTTGAACGGGTTGATCTTGTGCTCGCCGGCCAGCGCGGACTCGGGATCGTAGTAGGCCGGCAGCGGCTCGTACTCGACCTCGATCGCCTCGCACGCGGCGATCGCCGTGTCCTCGTCGATCGCAGCCACGGCCGCGACGCCGTCGCCGACGTAGCAGACCTTGCTGACCGCCAGCGCGGTCTCGTCGGGCGTCCACGGGATGATGCCGTAGGGGATCGGCAGCTCTGCGCCGAGCAGGATCCCGAGCACGCCCGGCATCGCCTCGGCGCGGCTCGTGTCGATGCGCAGGATGTTGGCGTGCGGGTGCGGGCTGCGGAGGATCTTGCAGTGCAGCATGCCCGGCAGCTTGATGTCGTCGGTGTAGCGGGTGACCCCGCGCATCCGCTCCATCGCGTCGACCTTGCGGTGCGACTTGCCGAGCTGCCAGTCGTGAATCTCGTCTGTCATGCTCGCTCCTCAGCTCCCGCGAACATGTGCTCGCTCGCGTCGACGACCGCGTCGATGATCTTCGTGTAACCGGTACAGCGACACAGGTTGCCGGCCAGCGCACTGCGGACTTCGTCGCCGCTGACCGGACGTCGGACTCGCCGCAGCAGCGCCTCGGCCGACATCAAGATGCCCGGCGTACAAAAGCCGCACTGCGCCGCGTCGTAGCGATCGAACGCGTCCTGCAGCGGGTGGCAGCCGTGCGCAGCCTCGGCCGCCCAGCTCAGGCCCTCGACCGTCCGCACCTCGCGGTCTTGCGCCGCGCAGGCCAGGGTCAGGCACGCGAGCACCGGCTCGCCGTCGATCTGCACCGTACAAGCGCCGCAATCGCCCTTGTCGCAGCCCTGCTTGGAGCCGATCAGATCGAGTCGGTAGCGGAGCACCTCGAGCAGTGTCCAGTGGGCGGGCGCGGCCACGTGCCGCAGCTCGCCGTTGATGCGCAAGGACAGGAGCGCCTCGGCCATGGCCCGTAGGTTCGCGCCCGCTCCCGAGCTACGCAAGCGCCCAGGCGTGCGAAAAGGCCGGTTTCGACCGCGAACCGCAGCTCGCGTGCGTAAGTGCGAGCGCTGCCCTACCTTGTAAAGACGTGAACCGCCGGGTGCTCTTCCTGCCGCTGTTCGTCGCGCTGCTCGCGGGCTGTCAGCAGGTCGATTGGAGCGCGGGCGACGACTACGACGACTGGGTGCCGCCCGATCTCGGTGTGCCCGAGCGGCCCGATGACGAGCACGATCCCGGCGATGGCGACGGCGACGGTGACGGCGACCCGGACAAGCCCAAGCTCGACATGCCCGACGACACTGGGCTGAGCGAGTGCACGCTCGTCGATCTGCTGTTCGTGATCGACGACTCGAGCAGCATGATCGCCGAGCAGACCAACCTGATCGCGAGCTTCGACGGGTTCATCGCCGGGATTCAGGACTACCTCGACGAGGTCAACGACTATCACATCGGTGTGGTCACGACCGACGCCTACGCGCTCAACCAAGCCGGCTGTCAGATGCTCGGCGCGCTGGTGACCGAGAGCGCGGTGGGGGTGTGCGGACCGTGGGCGCAGGGTCGCTACGTGACGCTCGCCGACGAGCTCGCGCCGGCGTTCACGTGTGCGGCCAACGTCGGTGCCGAGGGCGACAGCAACGAGCGACAGATCGCGGCGGCTCTGCGTGCAATCGATCCCGCGATGGCTGGTTCGGGCGCGTGCAACGAAGGTTTCATGCGCGACGATGCGCTGCTGGTGATCGTGCTGATCACCGACGAGGACGATCCCGGCTCGCCGCTCGCGGGCCAGGGCTCGCCGGGCGATCCGAGCTCGTGGTTCGCGGAGATCGTCGCGCGCAAGGGCGTCGAGACCAACGTCGTGATGCTCGCGCTCGCCGGGCTGCCGCCGCCCAACGCCTGTGACAACGACGTGCCATTCGAGGGCGCACAGATCACGTGGCGCATCGAAGATTTGGTCGAGCGCTTCAGCTACGGCGAGATGGGCGACGTGTGTGCCGACGACTACTCCGGCTTCTTCGCCGGCGCCCTCGAGCTGATCAGCGACGCGTGCACGAACTTCACGCCCGAGGGCTGATCGTGCGATCGAGCGAGCGCGAGGCAAATCGCCTCGGCAAAGATCCGCGCGTCACAAAATCGCCACTCTCACGACGTTCTTGTCGATCACACGCGAGTAAAACTGGCGCATCGCGATCGTGTCGGTCGAATTGCCAACTGGCGTTCTCGTTCCCGTCCATGAGGCCAGTTGCGTCGCGACGCTTCACCCTTTAGCTTCGGGATCGATGCGTGAGGCAGATGCACGGGGAGTGAGGCGCTTCGAGGTCTACCGACGCGACAACGGTCGGACGGGCATCATCCGGACGCTCCACCATGACCCCTACACCGGCCGCAGCTGGGTGACCGAGGTCCACGAGAAGAGCGGCGTCAATGGCGAGACGCTGCGCGTCGAGACCATCACCGAGCTCGACGACATGGATCCCGAAGATCGCGATCTCTACGAGCTGCGCCTGCACAACGAGCTGGCCGCCGCGCAGGCGACCCGGCCCGCGGTTTAGTCGAGCAGCGAGCCGAGCTCAGCGACGGCGGCGGACCAGGCCGAGCAGCGCGAGCAAGCCGAACGCTGCGATGGGCGAGCGGGTCGGCTCGGTCGCGCAGTTGCAGCCGTCGTCGCCTCCGCGATCGCCTCCGAGCGTGTCGCCGCCGCTCTCGTCACCCGAGTCGCCTTCGTCGACGCCGTCGTCGGTGCCCTCATCGCCCGACTCGCCGGCCGTGTCGCCGTCTCCGTCTCCGGCCGTATCACCGTCGCCGTCACCGGCCGTGTCGCCGTCACCGTCTCCGGCCGTGTCGCCATCACCGTCGCCGGTGTTGTCGTCGTTGAAGCCGACGAACGCGGGCGCGTAGCTGGTCTCGCCGAGCGGATCCTCGCCGACGCAGCTGACGTAGCTGTAGGTCCAGCCGGCGTTGATCGGCCAGCCGTCGGGGTTGGTCGGCGCACCGACGGCCTCGACGACGAGCTGCAGCTGATGGCCCGCGCCTGCATCGACGTCACCGAGATCGACGCCGCTGACGAGATCGGCGGTGGCGACCGGATCGCCGTCGATGTCACCGGGGTTGCCGTCGATCGCGAACGAGACCAGCTCGAGGCCCTGGCCGAGCGGAGCGGTGAACACCAGATCGGTCGCGATCACCTCGCCGCCGTTGGCCAGGTCGATGGTGATCGTCGACTGCTGGCCGAGCGCGATCGACTCGGGCGCGACGTCGACGACGGTCCCGCCCTCGAAGTCCGGCGAGTTGACGTCGATCTCCAACGCGGCGAGCACCGGCATGAACGAGTCGCCGGTGGTGATCGCCCGCAGCACGGCCGTGGTCTGACCGGCGGCGAGCTGGCCGTCCGCAGACGACACGGGCAGCTTGGTGACGTCCCAGCCCTGCCGACCGCCGACCGTGTTGAGCCCGGCGAACGCGTCGTGGTTGAGGTCGCCGAACGAGCCGCTCGGGTCGAGCGCTCCGTCGGGGCCGTTGATCTGCGAGGCGAAGAAATTGTCGATCGGGTTGTTGGGACCCTCGAGCGTGGCGAACGGGCCGCCTTGATCCTCGGCGATCTGCAGCGTGTCGCCGATCCGATTGGCGTCACCCTCGACCGCGCTGATGACCACCGCGCCTTCGACCGTGCCCTGCGGCGGCGTGCAGAAGCCCTGGACCGGGTAGTCCTCGGTCGTCTCCTCGTCGACGAACTGTCCGCCGACGAACACGGTGAGGTTGCGGGTCGGAGCATCCGAGGCTCGATACGCGACGACCAGCGTCCAGCCGGCCGCGTTGAGCTGCTCGGTCATGAAGTCCTGAGTGGCCGGGACCCCGCCGACGGAGTAGGTGCTCGACAGGTGCTCGGCGACGAACTCGGTGACCTCGGCCGAGCGCATGTAGTAGTTGATCGCGAAGCCCTGCCCGCTCACCTGCGCGAGCGTGACCGCGGTCGTGGGATCGGGCATCACCTCGATCGCGTCGCCGTTGGCCGACAGCGTGATCGGAGCGTCGAGATCGGCGCTGACGTTCTCGGTCCCGTAGAAGTAGCTGCCGCTCCAGACCAGCTCGGCGTAGGCGATCTCGATGCCGACGGAGTTGTCCGGCAAGGTCAGGACCGCCGACGATCCGTTGAGCGTCCAGTCGTTGGTCGTGCCCGAGGACCACGGGTTGCCGACGTTGGCCGGGAAGTCGTCGACGCTCTGATCGTCGAGGCAGATGAAGGTGCCGATCGAGTCGCCGGTCCCGGGCCCGTTGGCGGCGCTCTGCTTGGCGAGGCCGAGGGTGTTGCCGGTCGCCGTCACGCCGCCCTTGGCAGTAGTCGAGAACCGAAGCTCGCCGGCTTCGGCGAGCGTGGACGCGAGGCCGAACGTGAGCGCGAGCGAGACGAGCGCGAGGCGGGGGACGAACGCAGGCTGAGTCATGGCCCGCGAATCTTCGCGAAGATGCCCGCGGATGTGGGGCCAAAGCCAACGTCGATCGCTTAGCGCGGAACTGACCGATCGGCACTGAGGCTAACCGGACCCCTTGGGGGGTCACCACGTGCGGCCGAATACCAACGTGCCGATCCGCTTCGCTCGCCAAGCGAGCGAACGGCCGCGAAGTGGCCGCCCGCGGCTCAAACTGAGGCGGCCGCGGGGGGCTGAGAAAGGGCCAAAGCCAACGCGCTACCATCGGCCGTGGCAGAACGCCCGCCGCTCTCCGCCCGGATTGCGATCCTCGCGATCTTCTATCTGGTCCAGGGTCTGCCGTTCGGCTTTCAGGCCACCGCCCTGCCTGTGTACCTGACCGCGAGCGGCGTCTCGCTGACCAGCGTCGGCTTCGCGGGCGCTCTCTCGGCGCCCTGGTTGCTCAAGCCTCTGTGGGCGCCGCTCGTCGATCGCTACACAAACGAGCGCTTCGGTCGACGGCGCAGCTGGATCGTCCCGCTGCAGGCTGCGCTGGCCAGCACCTGCTTGGCGGCCGCGTTCGTGCCGACCGAGGCGCTCGCGCTGCTGCTCGTGCTGATCGGGCTGACCAACCTGTTCGCGGCGACGATGGACATCGCCGTCGACGGGCTCGCCGTCGATCTGCTCGAGGTCGACGAGCTCGGCTGGGGCAACATCGCGCAGGTCGTCGGCTACAAGATCGGCATGTTGATCGGCGGCGGCATCCTGGTCTGGGCGAGCCGCTGGATCGGCTGGAGCGGGCTGTTTCTGGTGATCACCGCGATCATCACGGTCGCGCTGCTGGTCGCGCTGGCGTGGCGCGAGCCGGCGCCGCGGCGAGCGAGCCCGACCGTCGACGAGCCGCCCAGCCACACCAGCTTTCGCGCGCTGTTCAACACGCTCGGCACAGCGCTTCGTCAGCCCGGCGGGCTCGCGCTGCTGCTCGTGGTCGCGACCTACAAGACCGGGGAAGCGCTGGCCGACGGCATGTTCGAGCCGTTCCTGATCCGCCGCGCCGGGTGGACCGAGTCCGACGTCGGCCTGGTGATCGGCACCTGGGGCATGGCCTTCTCGCTCGCCGGCTCGTTCCTCGGCGGGTGGTTGGCCAGCCGCGTCGGCGTGTATCGAGCGTTGCTCGCGTTTGCGATCACCCGCACCGCCTCGATCGCCGCGGTCGTGTGGCTCGGGACGCTCGCGCCCGAGCAGGTCGGCGTCGCCGAGGTGGTGTTCGCCAAGGGCTGCGAAGAGATCGCGGGCGGCGGGCTCACGACCGCGATGTTCGCGTTCATGATGGCACGCGTCGATCGGCGGATCGGCGCGACCCACTACACGCTGCTGGCGGGCGTCGAGGTGGCCGGCAAGAGCCCCGGCGCGCTGCTCTCGGGCGTGCTCGCGGACGCGATCGGCTTCGCGGGGACCTTCATGGTTGGGTTCGGGATCTCGTTTGCGTTTCTGCCGTTGCTGCTGCTGGTCAAACCATCGCGCTGACTCGTGGACTTCGGATAACCTGCTGGCGTGCGGTATCGCGATCAGGGCCCGCGCGGCTGGCCGAGGGCCGCTGCGATCGCGCTCGCCCTGGTGCTCGGCTCGCTCGGCTCGATCGGCTGCCGACATCGCGGTGGGGCGTGGCGAGCCGAGCTGCCGCATACGCCCGAGCCTGCGGTCGAGCTGTTCGTGATCGGCCAGCCGCGCGAGAGCGCGGCCACGCGAGCGGTCGCCGACGAGCTCGAGCGGCAGCTGCAAGCCGCACGCGCGGCCGAGCGCGCGGCGATCGTCGTGTGGCTCGGCACCGATCTCGGCCCGCCCGGCCCCGAGCGAAGCGGCAGCTGCCCAGGCGCTGCGCCGCTGTTCGACTCGCCCGCGCTCGCGCAGCTGGCCGAGGTGGTCATGCGCGCGGTGGAGCACGGCGCGAGCAGCTGGGGTCTGCCCGGGCCCGACCCGTGGCGCTGCGGTCGAAATGGCTTCGAGGCCGCGGCCTCGCTCGCGCCCTACCGTCACGCGGGCGTCGGCTACGTGCTGCGTGTCGAGCCAAGCGGCGCGGTCGAGCTGGCGTCGAGCTGCACGGTCGACGACTGCGTCGTGACGGCTCCGAGCCAGCCGCCGCTGATCGAGCTGGTGCTGCTCGATCTCAGCTACTGGGTGTTCC
>DATLLB010000041.1:0-7697 GCA_035538075.1 Enhygromyxa sp. | reverse complement strand
CCCACTCCTGCTGCAGGGTCTTGCGCGGGTCGACGGCCGCGAGCGTCTGGTCGAGCTGCTCGCCCGCCGCGGTCACCTGCTTGCGCAGATCCTCGAGCTTGGCCCGCTCGGCGGCGGCCTCCTGCTCGAGCTCGGCCAGATCCGTCTGCGCCTTGGCCAGCGCGGTCTTGGCCTTGCGGTGCGCTCGCTTGTCGCCCTCGCTCGGGCCCTCGTCGCCGCCGAGCTGCGCGTACTTTTGCTTGGCCTCGCGCACCGACGCTTCGGCGCTCGCGAGCGCGCCCTTGGTGGTGCCGAGCTCGGCCTCCAGCGCGGTGGCCTCGGCCTGCTTGGCCTCGAGCGCCTCGGCCAGCGCCGCATGATCGCGCTCGAGCTCGGCGAGCCGCGTGTTGGCCTCCTGCTCACGCTGCTTGGCGCTCTCGGCCGCAGCCTCGGCCTGCTCGACCGCGCGCTCGAGCTCGCGCCGCTCCTTGCCGTCGCGCTTGCCGAGCTTGCGCGCGGCCTTCTTCGCGTCGGCCAGCGCGAGCTTGGCTTCTTCGTGCGCGGCCTTGGCCTGCGTGCTGTCCTCTTCGGCCTTGCTCATCGCGTCCTGGGCCTGGGCGAGCAGCTCCTCGGCTTGCTTGGCCTTGGCCTCGGCGCTGGCTCGCACGCGCACGGCGTAGGTCTCGGCGGCCTCGGCCTCGGCCTTGGCTTCGGCGGCCCGATCCTCGGCGTGCTTGGCCTTGCGCTCGGCCTCGGCCGCGAGCTCCTCGGCCTCCGCGAGCTTGGCCTTGCGCGCCTCGGCCAGCTTCTTGGCCTCCGAGAGCGTGCCTTGAGCCTCGGCCTCGAGTTTCTCGGCGTTCTCCTCGAGCTCCTTGGCCTTGGCCGCCGCGCTCTGCTCGAGCTTCTTGGCCTTGGCTTCGGCGCTCTCCTCCACTTCCTTGGCCTTGGCCGCGGCCGAGCGCGCGAGCTTCTTGGCCTCCGCTTCGGCGCGAGCCTTGACCGCGTCGGCCTCGGCCCGGATCTCGGCGGCCGCGAGCTCGGCCTCCTCGGCCTTCTCGGCGGCCTCGCGCGCTCGCTCCTCGGCCGCGAGCGCACGCTCTTCGGCGCTGCTGGCCCGATCTTCGGCGCTGCTGGCCTTCTTCTCCGCGCTCTCGACCTTGGCGGTCGCGGCCGCCTCGAGCTCGGCGGCCTGCTTCTCGGCCTCGGCCTTCATCGACTCGATCTCGGCCTGGCGCTTGCCCGCGCTCTTGCGCGCGAAATAGGCCTCGGGCGCCACTTCTTTCGGAGTCACCGTGATGACGAGATCGTTGTCCTTGGGCAGGACGATGTAGCTCGACTCGCGCTTGAGGTTGACGACCACGCGCGCGAGCTTGCTGTCGTGCTCCTCGACCGAGCTGATCGTCACGCGCCCGACCGCCCACGAGTCGACCGGCACGTGCGGCACCGCCTTGCCGCGCTCGCTCTTGCTGATGTCGACGACCAGGCGATCGGGATCCGAGAGCCGATAGACGTTGAAGGTCGGCTCGACGTTGCCGAGCAAGCGCAGGATCGTGGTCCCGTCGTCCAGCTCCTCGACCGTCAAGCCGTCGATCTGGTTGATCGACTTGCGGACCTCGAGCTTGGGCTCACCCGACGCAGCGTCCTTGCGCTTGGCTTGATCCGACTTGCCGCTCTTCGGCGGCCCGGCAGAGGCCGTTCGCGGATCGAGGGCGAGCACGAGCAGCGCCGGGAGAGCGACGACGGTCAGCGGCGACCAGCGACGCGGGCGGGATTTCTTGGCGTTGGGCTGCAGGTTCATGGCGGTGTTCGAGGCGCGCGGGGGCCCGAGCTCACCGAGCGAAGCGGTGAGGTGGATATCGGTTCAGGTTGGGGCCGCGAGATAGGGGCCCGATAAACTAGGCGCGAGCTATTTGTCGTCCTTCAAATAGATGACCCGTCGCTCGCCTCGCTCGAGGTTCCAGCCCGGCGTGAGCTCGGGATCGACGACCTCGATCTCGATGTAGTCCCGGTTGACCGATGCAAGCAAAACTTCGGCGCTACTGAAGTACTCGCCTTGCTTGACGCTCTTCGACTTGTTGTCGGAGGACAGGAACAAGGCTCGCGGCGCGACGCTGCGCCCGGCGTTGACGATCGCGATCAGCTTCAGCTCCTCGAAGGTGTACTCGGAGAGCTTGACCTCCCGCTCCTTGCGGACGATCTCGACCGGATCGGGCGCGGCCAAGGCCTGCGCGGCCATGTAGTTGTGAAACGGATCGCGGGCGCGGCCCGAGAAGTCCTCGCGGGTCAGCTCCGCCCGCTTGGGTCGCTCGAACTCGAGCTCCGGGGGCGGCTGATCCTCGGTCACCTTGGTGCCCGCGTTGTTGCCTGCGGCGCTGCGACGCGAGCCGCCGGCCTTGTCGGCCGCGCCCGCCTTGTTGTTGCTGACCTTGATGCCCTTGTCGCCCATGCCGCGTTGGTTGGTGACGGGCTCGTCCTCCCCGCACGCGAGCAACCCGAGGCTGAACAGGGCCGCGACGGCGAGCGGCTTGATCCCATGAATGCGGGTGCTCATCGCTGCTTCCCTTTGGTTCGGCGGGTGGCGTCCTCGGACTCGCCGTGCTGCTCGTCTTCGGTCAACAGTCGGAAGGTGCTGGCGGTGAACTGGACCTCGATCAACGGGAAGCCGTTGTCCTCGAAGTCCTTGCCGAGCTTCATCGAGACCTCCTCGACGTTGACGATCTGCTTCATCTCGGCGACGCGGCGGAAGAACTCGCCGACCTCGTGCCAGGTGCCGAGCGCCTTAACCTCGACCGGGATCTTCGCGTAGAAGTCGAAGCGCTGCTCCGACTGCGGTGACCAGGCCTCGATCGCGAGCCCCACGCCCCGAGCCTCGCGCTGGAAGGTGCTCATCAGGTGATCGATGGTCGAGGAGTCGACCGGCACGACCTCGAGCTGACGCTTGAGCTCCTTGTCGCGCTCGGCCTGCTCTTTCACGCGCTGCTCGTAGTTGGCGAGGTTGTCCTTGGCGCTCTGCAGATCGGTCTGCGCCTTGGTCATCGCCGACTCGGCCTTGGCCTTCTCGGCCAGCGAGTCGGAGAAGTACAGGAAGTACCAGCCGGCCACGACCAGCGCCGAGCCCAGCACCCAGGCGAGGATCAGCTGCCAGACCGGGTATTTTTCGAGTTGATCGAGGGTGGAGTCGGCCATGTCAGCGCTCCTCAGTCCCAGTAGCGGACCTGCGCGGTCAGCTCGAAGTTGTAGTAGTTGTGGGTCGAGTCGCCGGGCTTGAGCTCCTTCTTGGTCGTGCCCGACTGCTCCTTGATCTCCTCGAGCTCGAACTCGGGGTGCGAGACGCGAGCGAAGCGAGCCGAGGCGCGCAGACGCTTGACGAACTCGCTGAGGTCATCGGGGTCGCGCGCGCCTCCGGTGATCTCGAGCACCCCGTTCTCCTCTTCGACCAGCGACTTGAGCCACACCGAGTTGGCGTCCCAGTCGAGGTCGAGCCGCGCCTGCGGATCGAGGTTGACGCGCTTGAGCTGCTCGAGCTCGATCATCGCCGGCTGCTTGCCGGTCGTGAGGATGTTGGTGAGCTCGTGGTAGACGTAGACCGGCGTGCGCCGCTTGGTCTCGAGCGCCGCGACGGCGGCGGTCAGCTCCTCGTAGCGGTTGAAGCGAGCCTGCAGGTCTTCCTCGTTGATCTTCTCGTTGATGGCCTTGGCGTCCTTGACCAGCGTCGCGGTCTGGGTGGTCAGGCGCACGGTGTCCTGCGTGACGCCGCTCTGGACCAGGTACGCGACCGCACCGATCGCTACCCAGCCGAGCAGCATCGCAACCGCGTAGATGCTCCCGCGCGAGACCTTGGTCGACGGCATCACGGCGTGCACCGCCGTCACGGCCCGGGTCGGGGAGGCGACTTTGCGCTTGAGGCTCGGCGAGAGGTTGATGCGGATCATCTACTTGTCTCCCGCCCGGCGTAGCGACAAGCCGAACGCGACCGTCGCGACCGGAGCGTTGGCGCGTAGGTACTCGACGTCGAAGCGACGCGCATCGACGGCGATGCTGGCGAAGGGGTCGAAGATCGAGACGGGCACGCGAGCCCGATCTTGGATCGCTTTGGGCAACTGGGGTACCAGCGCGCTGCCGCCCATCAGGTACACCCGGCTCAAGCTGGTCCCGACCGCGTCGCCCATGTAGAAGTCGATGGTCCGCTGGTACTCGCTCGAGACTTGCTCGGAGACCTGCGCGAGCACGCGGTGCACCTCCTGCGGCACGACCTCGGCTGCGCCAGCGGCCCCGGCGCCACCAACCTTGTAAGCCTCGGCGCCCTCGATCCCGACCGCGAGTCGGTGACGAATGGCTTCGGTGAAGGTGTCGCCGCCCGAGGCCAGGTTGCGGTGAAACACCGGCTTGCCTGCGCGCACGATCGCGATCGTCGAGAAGTGGGCGCCGACGTTGATGACCGCGATGGTCTCGTTGGGCGCGAACCCGACCGCGTCCTCGACCGCGTTCTGCATCGCAAACGCGTCGGTGTCGACGACCGTCGGGTTGAGCCCCGCGGACTTCACCGTCTCGACGTACTGCTCGACGATCTCGCGCTTGGCCGCGACCAGCACGACCTCCATCTGGCCCTCGGGCGTGCGCGGGACCAGGACCTCCCAGTCGACGATGACCTCGTCGCGCGCATACGGGACGTTCTGCTTGACCTCCCACTCCATCTGCTCGGCCAGCGCCGGGCCTTCCATCGCGGGGATCTGCAGACGGCGGATGATCACGCTGTTGCCCGAGGCCGCGATCGCCACGTCCTTGCCCCGCAGGTGAATGCGCTTGGTCAAGTTGCGGATCGCCTGCGCGACCGCAGCCGGGTTGGCGATCGCTCCGCCGACGATGGCGCCCGGTGGCAGCGGCTCGATCCCGAAATTCTGCAAGGTCTTCGACTTGCGGCTGACCTTGACCTGGACGAGCTTGATCGAGCTCGATCCGATGTCGAGGCCGATGCACTGCGTAGCCATCAGCTCCTCCCTCCTTGCGTGCGGTTCAAGTCAAACCTCGCCGCAAACAACCGGAGTCCAGTGCCCCGATCGCCCGCAAGCAGCCAGCCGCCAGTGCCCAATTGGGCCCCCCTCCGGGGGCCACTACGTGCGGCTGCACTCAACGAACCCGGAGCTCGCGAAGCGAGCGAGCAAAAACGAAAGCGGCCGCGGGGGGCCAAATAGCCTAGGTGGCTTCGTCGATGTCGGGCCAGACTTCGGCGCGCGCCGAGGGCTTGAGCCCGAGCGCTTCCAAGATCTTGCGCTTGGTGTCCATCCGGCACGGACAGCCAGCTTCCACGCGATCGATGGTCAGCGGCGAGACCCCAGCTCGGCGCGCCAGCTCGGCCTTGCTCATCATCGCTTCCTGACGAAGCTTGCGAACGTTGTTGGGCTCGATCCCACCACGCGAGCGCCCGCTCGCCTTCTTGCCCGAGCGCTTGGGCTTGGGCGCCGCCGCCTGCTCCGACGACTCGCTCGAGTCGTTCGCGCTCGACGGCGTTGGATCGTCCTCGTACGCGTGCGCAACCAGGCCCGCTGCAACCGTGGTGCCGTCGACCGCGAGCTCGTCCTGCTCGCTCGCGCGCTCGTTGTCGTCCGGCATCTCGGCTTCCTCCGCGTCGCTGGTCTGCGAGCGACCCATGACTGCACGAGCCTCGGGCTCGGGTTTTGCTGGGGACTTCATGGGCTCGCGCGCAGCCTGATTGCTCAACCGCAGAGCGGCTGATCGGTCCCGCTGCCCAGACTCCGGGGCAGTCGACCAAAGACATTGTCGGGCGCGGCGGAAGAGGAGTCAACGGGCACGTGCTGCCAAAATGATGTGTAATTGAGTGCAAGTGATAGGGATTTGATGGGTCTTTTAAGTGGTGAGGCACGCCACCCGAGACGGGATCGTCCTCGCGTCGGCGAGGCTCGATGGATGAGTTTTCTGACAACGTCACGGTGGGTCTCGCGGAGGGCGTTCTCCTGCGTCGGTAAGCTTCCCACGGCCGCGCAACCGGCCCAAAAAAGCCGGCGATTGCAGCGTCGGGACTGAGTTTATGCTCAGTCTTTGCGCAGCTCCGCGCGGGCCTGGCTGACCCAAAGAACAGCCCGCAGGCTGCGCGCCCCCAAGCGGCAACCACAACGGTATGGTGCTCGCGTGGCCGAGGCCGGAGTGACGGGCGCCAGTGCGGGCTTCTCGCGGGTGCTGGTCGTGGACGACGAGGAGCCGATGCGCCACATGCTCGAGCTGCTGCTGCGGCGCGCCGGGTTCGAGGTCCGCAGCGCCAGCAACGGCGAGGCTGCGCTCGCGATCGTCGCGTCCGAGGCCGTCGACGTGGTGCTCTCGGACGTGCGGATGCCGGGGCTCGATGGCCTCGCGCTCGCCGAGCGAATGACCGCCGAGCACCCCGAGATCACGCTCGTGATGATGAGCGCGTTCGGGACCGTCGAGCTCGCGCTCGAGGCCATGCAGCGCGGCGCCTACGACTACATCTCCAAGCCGTTCAAGCAGGACGAGGTGATCCTGACCCTGCGCAAGGCCGAGGAGCGCCTGCGTCTGCGTCGCGAGAACGCCCGCCTGCGCGCGCGCGTGGCCGAGCTCGAGGGCGCGGGTCGGCTCGAAGGCTTCGGCCGCATGCTGGTCCACAGCGCGGCCATGCGGCAGCTGGCCAAGACCGTCCGCAAGGTGGCCAAGTTCGAGACCACCGTGCTCGTGCTCGGCGAGTCGGGCGTCGGCAAGGAGCTGGTCAGTCGAGCGCTGCACGAGCTGGGCCCGCGCGCGAGCGGGCCGTTCGTGGCCGTCAACTGCGGGGCGATCCCCGAGGGCCTGATCGAGTCCGAGCTGTTCGGCCACGCCAAGGGGGCGTTCACCGACGCGAGCACCGACAAGCCCGGCCTGTTCGAGGCCGCGGCCCGCGGGACCTTGTTTCTGGACGAGGTCGGCGAGCTGCCGATCAGCACGCAGGTCAAGCTGCTGCGGGCGCTGCAGGAGCGGGAGATTCGACGCGTCGGCGAGAACAAGGATCGGCCGATCGACGTGCGGGTGGTGGCCGCGACCTCGCGCCCGCTCGAGCAGATGGTCGAGGACGGCGAATTTCGGCAGGACCTCTACTACCGGCTCGCGGTCATGCCCCTGCGGATTCCGCCGCTGCGCCACCGTCGTGAGGACATCCCGGTGCTCGCCGAGCAGTTCTTGGCGGCGATCAACGAGCGGCTCGGCACCAGCGTGGCCGGGCTCGACGCCGAGGCCCAGCGGATCATGCTGGCCTACGACTGGCCCGGCAACGTGCGCGAGCTCGAGAACACGCTCGAGCACGCCGCGGTGCTGGCCGAGGGCGCGCTGATCGGGCCCGACGATCTACCCGAGCGGCTGCGACGACGGCGTGCGCAGGCGGCCGACGGTCCGAGCGCGGTCGGCTTCTCGCTGCACTTCTCCGACGAGGATCTCTCGGTCAAGCGAGCGGCGCGGAGGATCGAGCGCGAGCTGATCTTGCGGGCGCTCGAGCACACGGGCGGCAACCGTACCCACGCGGCGAAGCTGCTCGATCTCAGCCACCGGGCGCTGCTCTACAAGATCCGGGACTACGAGCTGGGCGACGACTGACGACGAAATTGAAGCGCCCGCGCAGCCGTCGTTGCCGACGACCCGCGGGCGCGGGAGAGCAGAGCTCGAGCTCAGTAGCGGTCGCGGTCGCGGCCGCCACGGTCGCGGTCACGGCCGCCACCACC
>DATLLB010000040.1:0-3749 GCA_035538075.1 Enhygromyxa sp. | reverse complement strand
GAGTAGACGGAGCGGATACGACGCGCCGCTCCGAGTCGCGCTCCTGCCCGCGGGCGTGCAGAATCCCTCGTCCGCCCGCGGTGCAGGAGGTTTACCTTCTCCCCCCACAGGCGTCGTGCACTGAGCCACATGCGGCCGCTTCGCGGCCGGTCGCTCGCTTCGCTCGCTCGGTGGGTCGGCTTTTGGTGCTCGACCGCACGTGGTGGCCCCCCAGAGGGGGCCTTGTTCCTCGAGACTGAAGAAGCCTGGGCCAAGCCCCAGGTGCTTGCGTCGATCGGCTGGCTGCGCTGCACTGCGCCAGTGAGCGTTCCGCTTCGCGTCGAACAGCTGAGCAAGAGCTACGCCGCGCACAAGGTGCTCGACGGCGTCACGCTCGAGGTCGCGGCCGGTGAAGCGGTCGCGCTGCTCGGGCCCAACGGGGCCGGCAAGTCGACGTTGATCGGCTGCGTGTGCGGGACGGTGATCCCCGACGCGGGCACCGTCACGATCAGCGGCCACGAGCTGCGCCGCGAGCCGATCCAGGCGCGTCGACGGCTTCGCTACCTCGCGCAGGAAGTCGACGTTCCGATCGGCCTCACCGGCCGCGAGCTGCTCGAGTTCCATGCCGACGTATTCGAGGATCGCAGCGCCCTCGCCCGCGCCGAGCAGCTCGCCGACCTCGGGCCTGCGCTCGAGCTGCTGGCCACGACCTACAGCGTGGGCATGCGTCGGCGGCTGGCGTTCGCGGCGTTGGCCTGCGGCGACGCGGGGCTGTACGTGCTCGACGAGCCGTTCGCCGGCGTCGATGCGCAGAGCCGCGATCGCTTGCTCGCGTGGTTGCTCGAGCGCAAGCGGGCGGGCGCGGGGCTGCTGTTGGCCGCGCACGAGAGCGACCGCGAGGCCCTCGACGCGCTCGCAGCTCGGCCCTTCACCCTCGGTCCGCTAGCCTAGAATTCCAGGATCGTCTCGACGCGCTGATCGGCGAGCAAGATCCGACCCTCGAGCTCGAGCAGCTCGATCAAGAACAGGCACCCGAGCACCTCGCCGCCGAGCCGCTTGACCAGCCGCGCGGTCGCAGCCGCGGTGCCGCCGGTCGCCAGCAGATCGTCGACGATCAACACCTTGGCCCCGCGGGCGAACGCGTCGGTGTGCAGCTGCAGGATCGACTGCCCGTACTCCAGCGAGTAGCGCTCCTCCAGCGTCGCGGCCGGGAGCTTGCCGGGCTTGCGCGCAGGCACAAACGCGAGCCCGAGTCGATGGGCGAGGATCGGCCCGAACAAGAACCCGCGCGACTCGATGCCGACGATCACGTCGATGCTCTCGGCGATGTCGCGGATGTGGTGCAGGTGCAGCTCGACCGCGGTCGCGAACGCGAGCGGATCGGCGAGCACCGGGGTGATGTCGCGAAACAGGATGCCCGGCTGCGGGAAGTCGGGGATGGTGCGGATCTTCCCGCGCAGCAGCTCGCGCGACTGTTGGTGGTCGGTGCTCACGGCTTCTCCTCCAGCCAGGTCGCCCAGGCGTCCACTTCGGGGGCGGTGATGTCGAGCTCGAGCGGGGTCACGGCCGCGTACCCACCCGCGACGGCGCCGATGTCCGCGTCGGCGGCTTCGTCCATCGGGGCTGGCGGACCGCCGATCCAGAAGTAGCTGCGGCCCATCAGATCCTCGCGCTTCGAGACCTGATCTTCGTAGCGACGATGCCCGAGCCGCGTCACCAGCAGCCCGTTCGGCGCCCCGCTGCGCGGCACGTTGAGGTTGAGCAGGTGGCGTTCGCCCGCGGCCCGACGCTCGAGCAGCTTGGCGATCAGCACCCGCACGAACGGCACCGCGAGCTCGGGCGCCGCGTCGGCCTCGATCGAGGCCGCGAGCGCAGAGCAGCCGCGGATCAGGCCCTCGCGCGCCGCCCCGACCGTGCCCGAATAGAACACGTCGGCGCCGAGGTTGTAGCCGGGGTTGATGCCCGAGAGCACCAGATCGGGCAGCCGCTCGCACAGGTGCAGCGCGCCCAGGTACACGCAGTCGACCGGCGTACCCGAGACCGCGTACCAGCTGGGCCCGAACTCCGGCGCCGCTTCGCTGCGCAGCGAGGCCCGCAGGCTGATCGCGTGGCTGTAGCCCGAGCGCTCCTCGGTCGGGGCGCACACGACCACGTCGCCAAACTCCGCGGCGACCTCGGCCAGCACCCGCAGCCCTCGGGCCCGGATCCCGTCGTCGTTCGAGACCAAGATCAGCGGCCGCGTCACGTGGCGCTTCTTAACAAACATCGCCCGCAGGAGGAAACCGCGAGCGCTTAAAAAGCGAGAGCGGTCCGGTGGGACCGCTCTCTTCGCCGTTCGGGGCGAAAGGATTCGAACCTTCGACCCCTTGACCCCCAGTCAAGTGCGCTACCAGGCTGCGCTACGCCCCGGCGGGGTCGGGTTGATAACAGCTCAGCCCCGGCCCCGCAAGCGGTTTCAACCGTCGCGTCCACGCTCGGGGCGATCGAGGATTGACGGGCTCCCCGCCTCGGCCTCGAGCACTCCCCGCGCACCGCCGATCGAGCGCATGAACGCGGCCGGATCCGAGGCGAGGTGCGCAGGCTCGGGGTCCGCCCGGACCGCCGCGGCCAGCAGGTCGAGCTGCTCTCGCACGCGCGCGAGCGACTGCTTGGCCCGGTAGATCCCGCTGACCGGCGCAGGCTCGATCTTCCCGGCGCCCTTGCGCAGCTCCTGGCGCGCGCCCGCGATCGTGAACTTGCGATCGTAGAGCAGGTGCTTGATCCGCAGCAGATTCTCGACGTCCTTGCGTCGGTACACACGCTGCTGCGAGCGGGACTTCTGCGGCTTGATGATCGCGAACTCGCTCTCCCAGTAGCGCAGCACGTGGGCGGCGACGTCGACGATCTCCGCGACCTCGCCGATCTTGAAGTAGAGCTTGTCGGTGCCGAGATCGAATGGCGCCTCGATCCCGCCATCGCCCACGGCGGTCGAGCCCGACTTGCTCTTGCCGGCCCGCGTGCGCTTGGGCTTGGAGGAGAGCGGCATCGACCGACCGTCAGGACTCGCCGTTGAGCGCGTCCTTGAGCACGTTGCTGGGCTTGAAGGTCAACACTCGGCGAGCCTCGATGGTGATCTCCTGGCCGGTCTGCGGGTTGCGTCCCGGCCGAGGCTTCTTCTCGCGAACCACAAAATTCCCGAAGCCCGAGATCTTGATCTTCTCACCGCTCTCGAGCACCGCCTTCATGGTGTCGAACACCTGATCGACCAAATCGGCGGCCTCCTTCTTGGAGAAGCCACCGACCTGCTCGCAGACCTTGTCGACGATGTCGGCTTTCGTCATCGCGCGTACCGCCGACGATCCTCGCTCGCTTCGTTCGCGGGCGCAAGTCCTCGCAATCGTTGCGGTTTGCTTTCCCCCCGGACGCTTTCGTCCGCGCGACTCGTCAGCGCACGCGGAGGTCGGGGTCGCGGGCACGCAGCTTCGCGCAGGCGGCCTCGACGACGGCGTCGTGCAGCGGCTGGACTTCGGAGTCGGTGACGCTGCGTTCGTGCGCGCGGTAGTGGAGGCGCAGGAGCAGCGCGCGACGACCCGGCGCCACGCCCTTGCCTCGGTACTCCTCGAGCGTCTCGATCGCAGCGCGCGGATCGGCCGAGGAGCCGAGCACGATCGACTCGGTCGACGTGAACGCCTCGCGCAAGCTGGCGACGACTTCGGCGGACGTGATCGCGTCGGCGAGATCGATCGAGAGATCGCGAGCGGTCGAGGGGAACCGGGCGATCTCGACGTAGG
>DATLLB010000039.1:0-3120 GCA_035538075.1 Enhygromyxa sp. | reverse complement strand
ATCAACGCGGCCGCCGACGAGAACCCGCTGATCACCGGCCGCGACAAGAAGTTGATCAAGAAACCCGCGCGCGCGAGCCCCAGCCCGATCTGCAGCAGGCCCACCATCGCGGCGAGCACGATCGCGTAGCTGACGTAGGACTCGCTCCCGCTGCTCGCAATGGCGCCGACTCCGACCGCGACCAACAGCGAGTCCATCGCCACCGGCCCGATCGCCAGCTGCCGCGAGCTGCCGAACACCGCGTAGGCGAGCAACGGAATCGTCGCGGCGTAGAGCCCGTGGATCGGCGGCAGCCCGGCGAGCATCGCGTAGGCCATCGCCTGCGGCACGAGCATCACCGCCGTGGTCAGCCCCGCGCTCGCGTCTGCGGGCAGGTCCTCGCGTCGATAGCTCGGCAGCCACGTCAGGATCGGAAACCACCCACGCAGCCGCGCCCACGCGATGGTTTTTCGCGGCTGCTCGCTGCTGGCCATGCGCGGCAGTTTTGCACGCCTCGGGCCAAGCGTTCGCGCGGGCCTGCGAGTCCGAGCGTCCACCCGGCCGCGACGGCGCGTTGCGACCGTTGCAACGCCGTGCGCCGCCGGAAACAATGCCTACTCGCAGGCCATGCAGCTCGACCCGATCCCCGTCCCCGAGCAGCTCGACGTCACCGACTTTCACGGCATCGTCACCGTCTCGCCGCAGATGCGCTCGTTCTTCGAGCTGCTCCGCCGAGCCGCTCGCAGCGACGCCAGCATTCTGATCCGTGGCGAGAGCGGGACCGGCAAGGAGCTCGCCGCCGCGGCGATCCATCAGCTCTCGCGCCGACGCAACCGCCCCTTTCAGGCCATCAACTGCGCGACGCTGACCCCCGAGCTGGCCGCCTCCGAGCTGTTCGGTCATGTGCGCGGAGCCTTCACCGGAGCCATCCGCGAGCGCGAGGGTCTGTTCGCGCTCGCGAACGGCGGCACCGCATTCCTCGACGAGGTCGCCGAGCTGAGCCCCGACATTCAGGCCCGGCTGCTGCGAGTGCTGCAAGAGCAGACCTTCGTCCCGGTCGGCGGCACCGAGCCGATTCACGTCGACGTGCGCATGCTCGCCGCCACCAACAAGTCGCTGCGCGACGAGGTCGAGCGCGGCCGCTTCCGCGAGGACCTCATGTACCGGATCCGCGTGGTCCCACTGTTCCTCCCGCCGCTGGTCGAGCGCGACGGCGACGTCGAGGCGCTGACCTGGTGGTTCATCAAGAAGTTCAACGCCCGCGGCGAAGCTCGCGAAGCCGCCGAGCGCTCTGCCGAGCGGGGCAAGCCGAGCAACGACCTCGACGAGCTGCCCTGTCGTCGCATCGAAGCCATCGCGCCCGAGGCCCACGCCCGGCTGCTCGCCTACCAGTGGCCCGGCAACGTCCGCGAGCTTCGCAACGTGATCGAGTACGCCTTTGCGATCGGCGAGGGCCCCGTGCTCGAGGCCGACCAGCTCCCACCCGAGCTGCGCGGCGAAGCGCCGCCCCGCACGAGTCGCGCGCAGCACCACCTGACGCCCGAGGACGAAGAGAAGGCGCGCATCCTCGAGGCGCTGCGCATCGCCGGCGGGCTCAAGAGTCAGGCCGCCGAGCTGCTCGGGATCAGCCGCACGACGCTGTGGAGGAAGATGCGCGAGCTCAAGCTCGACGGGTAGTCACGGGCAGGCAGCCGTGATCGCGATGTCCTCGCCAATCGTGTAGGGACCCGTCGAGCCGCTGAGCTCGAATTCCACGTAGGCCCTCGTCGGCGGTTGCCCCGTGCGGCCGACCGTGCACAGCTCGTTGTCGGTCACCGCGATCGTGCTCGGATCATTGGGCACGGCCACGGTCGCGCCATAATCGAGCAACTCCGAGGCGCCAGAGTTCGAGATCTCGACGCTGACGTTCGTGATCAGGTTGGGGTTGTAGGCGGTCGCGATGCCCAAGTGGATCTGGTTGCCACCGATGAAACATGGCGGACAGGCCGACTGGGCTGGCCGTAGATCCACGTCATCGTCGAAACCGTCGTCCTCGGCCGCGCAGCCAAATGCGATGAGAACTGGAAGAATCCGTAGCAGCGCCTTCATCGCTGCCACGCTACGGCCGCGGAGAGCACGAAGTCAACCGCCCGCGAGATTGGGATCGAGGCAGACCTCGCCGATTTGGAGTCGCTCCTCACGGACCTCCAACCCTGCCCAAAATTTCCCGGGCCAAAGCAAGGTCGGGATGGTCTGCCCCGAGCTTCGGCTCCAAGATCGCCCACCCCGCTTCAGCGTGTGACCGCGCCGCTTCGTTGTCTCCTTCAGCGACCGCGAGCTCGCCCAAGTTGAGCAACACATACCCGACGCTGGGGTGATTGGGTCCCATGATCTGCGCCATGCCGGCCCGCGCGACCTCGTAATGTTTCTTCGCGTCAGCGTAGTCGGCCGCGAGATAGGCGACCGAACCCAACTTGCTATTGGCCTCGGCGTAATAGTAGTGGTCGGTGCCGACCGCGGCTTGGAGCAGCGCGATCGCACGTTCGAGGTGCTCGCGGGCCTCGGTGTGGTTACCTTGCCAACCCTCGACATAGCCGAGTGAGGCGAGCGTGTATCCATACAACGGATGCTCGGTCCCGAGCGCCTGCTCGAACACCATCAGCGCCTGCTGCAGATAATCACGAGCCTCGGCGTAACGCTTCTCCTGGCGGGCGTTCTCACCCAAGCTCAAGTACATTCGACCGATGTCGGGATGCGTCGGATCGAGGCTCTCTTGCAGAATCGTCAACGTGCGCTGATAGTGCAGCCGCGCCTGGCCGAAATCCCCGACGTAGCTCGCCGCGCTGGCGATGCGGGTCGTCGCCGCAATCACGCCTTGCAGGTCTTGCTCGCCCGACTCGAAGGTCGCAAGCGCGCGCTCGAAGTGCGCGCGTGCACCCGCCCAATCTCCATCCATCATGTCCAATTCGCCCGCGTTCAGCTCCCATTGCGCATGATCAGCCTCGGTTCCGGCGGCGTTGGTGAAGGCCTCCGCGTGCAGAGCCCACGCACGACCGTCCTTGGGCCGCGCGAGACCGCGGGCGGTACCAATCACGACCATCAGCAGGCGAGCAGCCGTGCCGGCCTCGCCGGGCAGCGAGGCTTCGATCGCGGTCCGGTAGG
>DATLLB010000038.1:0-6337 GCA_035538075.1 Enhygromyxa sp. | reverse complement strand
GAGCGACGCCAAGACCGACGGCACAAAGGGCTGCAACTGCTCGGTCGACCGCGAACCTGTCGGCGTCGGCTTTGGCCTGCTCGCCCTGCTCGCGTTGCTCGGCGTTCGCCGCAAGCACGATTGATTTCACCGCACCTCTGGACCACCACCATGCACGCCAATCGCCTCATTCGCCTCGCTTCTCTGACCTTTGCCGCCGGTCTGGCCGGGCTCGCGCTGCTCGGCGCACCGCCGACCGCCGACGCATTTTGTGGCTTCTACGTCGCTGGGGCAGACACCAAGCTCTACAACAACGCGACCATGGTCGTGATGATGCGTGACGGCACGCGCACGGTGCTGGCCATGCAGAACAATTATCAGGGGCCGCCCGAGAACTTCGCGATGGTGGTGCCGGTCCCGGTCGTGCTCGGGGAGGACGACGTCAAGACGCTCGAGCGCGCGGTGTTCGATCGCGTCGATCAGCTCGCGGCGCCGCGCTTGGTCGAGTACTGGGAGGAGGATCCGTGCTACGAGCCGCCGCGCGAGCACTATCGGAGGTTTCGCGGCGTGAAGATGAACGCGGAGATGGCGAGCCCGCCGGAGGCCGGGGGCGATGCGAATTACGGCGTGACGATCGAGGCTCAGTTCACGGTCGGCGAGTACGAGATCGTGGTCCTCGGGGCCGAAGACTCGACCGGCCTCGACGCGTGGTTGCGCGACAACGGCTACTCGATCCCCGAGGGCGCGGCCCCGGTGCTGCAGCCCTACGTCGCGTCCGGCATGAAATTCTTCGTGGCCAAGGTCGACGTCAGCAAGGTGACGTTCAACGAGCAGGGCCAGGCGATGCTCTCGCCGCTTCGCTTTCACTACGACACCGATCAGTTCAACTTGCCGGTCCGGCTCGGGCTGATCAACAGCAGCGGCAACCAGGATCTGATCGTGCACATCCTCGGGCTGCACAAGCGCTACGAGGCCGCCAATTACCCGAACGTCACGATCCCCACCAACCTCGAGGTCAAGAACGAGACCCGCGAGCGCTTCGGGGAATTCTACGCGTCGCTGTTCGATCACACACTCGCGCAGAACCCCAAGGCGATCGTGACCGAGTACAGCTGGGCGGCGAGCAGCTGCGATCCGTGCCCTGTCCCCGCGCTCAGCGGTCAGGAGGTGCGGGTGCTGGGCGCCGACGTGCTGCCGAGCCTGGCCCGATACTTCGACGCGCAAGGCAACCTGCTCGACGAGTGGAGCTTGACCAACGAGTTCACGCTCACGCGCCTGCACGCGCGCTACGACAAGCAGTCGCTGGGCGAGGACGTCGTGTTTCAGGAGGCCCCGGCGATCGTCGGCGGGCGCGAGTTCATGCAGGAGAACGGCGTGCTCGAGCGGGGCTCGCGGCCGGCCGATTATGGCGAGGACAATTTTCAGGCCCGCTACATCATTCGGCACTATTGGGACGGGCCGGTGAATTGTGCCAATCCCCGCTTTGGCGTGTGGGGCGGGCCGCCGAGCCACGACGGCGGTGGCATGAAGGTGGCCCGCGACCTGGCGTTCGTGAAGCGCGACGCCAAGCTCGACAATTTCGTGACCGCGGCTGCGCACGCGGAGCTCGGGCTCGACGGCGAGGCGCCAGCCACCGCGATCCCGCACGAGGACAAGCGCGAGCGGGCCTTGCAGCGGGGGAACGATTCGACCAGCGAAGGCGGCTGCGCGCACTGTTCGGCCGACGACGGACGGCTCGGGGCGGGGGCGCTGGCGGGGCTCGGGTTGCTCGGGTTGTTTGGGCTGATCCGCCGGCGGAGCGAGCGATGAAGCACGCACGATTTGGACTGGGATTCATCGCAGGCGTCGGCGCCCCGCTGTTGGGGCTGAGCGCGGCGTTGATCCTCTCGTGTGGGCAGGCCGAGCGGGCCGAGCCGCTGGGCTTGGTCGAGCCCGATCCCAGCGTGCGCACGCCGAATGATCGAGAGCCGGGTCCGCTCGCCGATCCGCACTTTCTCGCCGCGCCCACGCGCTTCGCTCCGGCGCTGACCGACATCGCGCCGGGCGACCACGCGCCGACCGGCGCACAGACGGCCGACCTCGATACCTGCGCGACCTGTCACGAGGAGATCAGCATTCAGTGGCGGACCAGCGCGCACGCGTTCGCGAGCTTCAACAATCCGATCTATCGCGCGTCGATCGAGCGCTTTCGGGCCGAGCAAGGCGGGGCCGATCGCAGCCGCTTCTGCGCGGGCTGTCATGATCCGGCGCTGCTGATCGACGGGGTGATGACCGGCACGATCGAGGCCGCGGACCCGCGCGCGCACATCGGCGTGGGCTGCCGCAGCTGCCATGGGGTCGCCGAATCGACTGACGACGGCAACGGCAGCTACACGCTCGCGGCCGCCGAGCTGCCGATCCCCGAGATGGATGATCCGGCCAGCATCGAGGTTCATCGCCAGGCGATGGGCCCCGCGCGGACGCAGTGCAACTCGTGCCACCGGGCGTTCCTCGGGCTCGACACCGGGCACCCGCATCACATCAACGGGACCGACGAGCCGGGGCCGTGGCACGACTCGAGCTACGCGGGCAACAAGCTGCGGCTCGACACCCCCGTCAAGGAACGCGACTGCGCCGACTGTCACATGCCGGTCGAGGTCGTCGACGCGCGGGCCACCGATCCGGCGATCGATCCGAGCGATCGGACGCTGCGCAGCCATCGGTTCATCGGCGGGCACAGCTGGATGGCCGCCATGCGCGGCGACGAAAAGACGCTCGCGCGCGTGCAGGAATTCCTGACCGGGATCGCCAGCGTCGACATCGCGGCGATCGAGCTGGACGGGCGTCGGCACCTGCTCGGTCGCGCGATCGATCCCGACGCGCGCGGACGCATGGTCGTGGATCTGGTCGTCCGCAACCTCGCGGTCGGTCATCGCTTTCCGGGCGGCACTCGCGACGCGCAGGACACCTGGTTGGCGCTGCGGGTGGTCGATCAGAGCGGTCGCACGGTCGCCGAGCTCGACGACGCGAGCGGCAAGGTCCATCGGCTGCGGGTCGGCATGGCCGACGAGCACGGCGAGGTTCAGCTGGCGCGCGAGATCGAGGAGTTTCGGGCGCCTGCTTTCGATCACACGATCGCCCCGCGCGACGCGGTGATCGTGCGCTACGCGGTCGAGCTGCCGAGCGACGCTGCGGGTGCGCTGCGGCTCGAGGCTCGGCTCCTGCACCGCAGCCGCTCGCTCGCGCTCGCCGACGAGACCTGCCGGCAATCCAAGACCCGCGAGGGCCGAGCGTTCCTCGACGCGACCGAGCGCATGACCGGCGTGCGCCTCGATCCCTGCGGCGAGCTGCCGGTCACGGAGATCAGCCGCTTCACGGTCACGCTCGGCGATCCGTCGAGCTCGAGCGACGTGCGGCCCGATCACGAGCGGCTGTGGGAGCTGGGCCTCGCGCTCTCGCATCAGGTGCAGGAGCGGCTGCCCGAGGCGCGTGAGGCCTTGCGGGCGGCCGAGCAGGCGCTCGCAGACGCGACGCTGCCGGACGACGAGCGCAACGCTGCGCAGGCGCGGATCTTGGCGGCGCTCGGGGCCATCGCGGCTCGTCAGGGGCGCGTCGACGAAGCGCTGGAGCTGGCCGATCGCGTGGCCGAGCTGCGGCCCGATCATCCGTTCCCGCACCTGCTCCGCGGTCGTGCGCTGGCGCGAGTGTGGCGGTGGGAGCAGGCGGTCCCGCACCTCGAGCTCGCGTTCGCAGCGAGCCCTGGGTCACCGCTGCTGGCCGGCGAGCTAGCGACGGCGCTCGGCAGCGCGGGCATGCATCGGCGCGCGCTCGAGGTCGCCGCGGATGCGCTGCCCCGGCGGCCGCGTGACTCGACGCTGCTGCGCGCGCAAGCGTTGGCCCTGCGCGCGCTCGGGGATCCGCGCGCCGAGGCTGCGCTGGAGCTCTACTACACGCACCGCGAGCCCGACGTGCAGCCGCACCTCGCCTCCGATTGTGGCGAGCGAGACCCCGACTGTGCACGCGAGCGAGTCCCCGTGCACGTTCACGAGTAAATCGTACACGCGTGGTAACACTCGCAACATTGCCGTAACTGTGGTCGCCACCACATTTCGTGGTGGTTCGACTTCGCCCCCTCGCATTGGTCGTCCGCATCGCTGCATCGGCGCTACCATCGGTAGTGCTGGGGTGATGCGAGTCGGCGACTACGAGCTGCACGAACGGATTCATGCGTCGACGCTCAGCGTCGTGCACCGGGCTCGACGAGTCGGCGATGGCCGCGAGGTGTTCGTCAAGACGCCCGCGCGGCCGAGCAGCGCGGGTGACCTGCTCGCGCAGCTACGCCACGAGCTGCTGGTGTGCCGAATGTTCGAGGCCCCGAGCCTGATCCGCGCGATCGAGCTGATCGAGCGCGAGGGCACGGCGGCGCTGGTGCTCGACAGCGTGCCCGACAGCACGACCTTGAGTCAGCGCGCCGCGTCGGCGCGGCTCAGCCCGCTCGAGGCGGTCGTGGTGGCGCTCGGCATCCTCGAGGGGCTCGCCACGCTGCACGGCCGCAATGTCGTGCACAAGGACGTCAAGCCGGACAACGTGCTGGTCGATCGCGAGCTCGCGCGGGTGGTGCTGATCGACTTCGGCATCGCGGCGATCGTGCCGCGCGACTCGGGCTCGGTGGCCGCCGACGCGCGACTCGAGGGCACGCTCGGCTTCATGCCGCCGGAGCAGACCGGGCGGATCAATCGACCGATCGACTATCGCAGCGACTACTATGCGCTGGGGGCCACGCTGTTTTGGATGCTGGCTGGCGAGCCGCCCTTTGGTGCGCTGCACGAGCCCGAGGCGCTGGTGCACGCCCACATCGCCAGGGTCCCGCGCCGGCTCGACGAGATCGATGACGCAGTGCCGCCCGCGTTGGCGCGGATCGTCGCCAAGCTGCTGAGCAAGGCGGCCGACGAGCGCTACCAGGGCGCGTTTGGGCTGCGCTCGGATCTGCGGCGCTGCGCCGAGGAGCTCGCGGCCGGAGGCTGGCCGGACTTCGAGATCGCGACCGTCGATCCGAGCGAGCAGCTGCGAGCGCCCGATCCTCTATACGGACGTGGGCCGCAGCTCGAGCAGCTGCGCCGGGCGGCCGAGGACGCCGAGCGTGAGACACAGGTGGTCGTGCTCACCGGAGCGCCGGGCGCGGGCAAGACCAGCCTGGCTCGCGCGCTGCTCGGCTCGCTCGATCCGGATCGCACGGTGGTGGTGGCGAGCGGCTTCTCCCGACAGACGGGCGTGGAGTCGTCGGGCGTCGCGGCGCTGCTGCGGGCGCTGCTGGTCGAGCAGCTCGACGCCGGGCGTCGTGGCGGCGCGCTGGAGCTGCGCATTCGCGAGGCGCTCGGTCGCAACGCGGGCTTGCTCGCGGAGCTGGTGCCGGAGCTCGAGCAGCTGCTCGGGCCGCAGCCGCCGGTCGCCGCGGTCGGGCCCGGGCAGGCGCGCGATCGCTTCTTCGACACGCTCGTGCGGCTGGTCCAGGCGCTGCTGCTGCCCGAGCGCCGCTACGTGCTGTTCGTCGACGATCTGCAGTGGGCCGACGAAGCCGGGGCGCGCACGCTCGAGGCCCTGTGCGTCGAGCAAAAGTGCGGCGTGCTGCTGGTGCTCGCGCTGCGCGAAGAGGCCCCGCTCGCCGCGGAGCATCCGGCCGCGACCATGCTCGCGCGCGTCCGTCTGCGTGGTCGTCCGCCGATCATGGTGCGGCTCGATCCGCTCACGCGCGAGCAGGTGATCACGCTGGTCGAACAGACCCTCGCGCACGCGCCGGGCTCGTGCGAGCTGGCCGAGCTGCTGCATCAGCGCAGCCACGGGACGCCGCTGTTCGTCGCCCAGCTGCTGCACAGCTTCTACGTCGAGGGCGTCGTCGACATCGATCGCACGAGCGGCCGCTGGCGCGTCGATCTCGACGCGGCCAAGCGCAGCGAGAGCCGTGGTGACGTGATCGACTACTTGATCGCCCGCTTCGCCGAGCTGCCCGCGTCCACGCGGCGGCTGCTCGGCATCGCGGCCTGCTTCGGATCGAGCTTCGAGCTGGTCCAGCTGGCCGAGGTCGCAGGCGAGCCGGTCCACGACGCGATCCTCGAGGCCGCCGCGGCTGCGTACCTGCTGACGGTCAGCGCCGGACGAGCGCAGGCAGGCGGGCGCGCGACCACGCCGGGCGGCTCGGCGATCGTGTACCGCTTCGCCCACGATCGCCTGCGGCAGCTGGCGCTCGAGTCGGTGCCCGAGCCACGCGGGCCGCTGCACCTCGCGATCGCGCGGACGCTGTGCGAGTCGATCCTCGGCGGCGAGCAGCTCTCGCGCGTGGCCCTGCACATCGCCGACGAGCCCCACCGCCGCGCCGATGTGC
>DATLLB010000037.1:0-2449 GCA_035538075.1 Enhygromyxa sp. | reverse complement strand
CTTGTGGCCGGGCGGCGGAGGCAACCCCGATCACCAGTTCCTGATCTTCCGACTCGCCGCCAACCTGATCCCACAGTAGCGCTGGCATCGGTCGTGATTTCGGGCAACAATTCCCGCGTGGCGTCGAGGCTCGAGCTTGCGCTCTCGCGGGTCTTGTTGACGATGGTCGCGTTGCTGGTCAGCTCGGCCTGCGCGACCCCTGGACGATGGACCGACTACACCTCGGTCTCGGTGGGCCAGACCAACGGCGGTCGGATCCATCGTCCGGTGCAGATGCCCACGCGCGGCGTCGGCTACAAGGTCCCGCAGACCTGGCGTGAACGCGGCAACCAGTGGGGCACCGAGGAATTGGTCGAGGTCATCGAGCGCGCCGCCGCGGCCGTGCATGCACAGAGGCGGGTCACGCTCGGCGTCGCCGATCTCTCGCCGAAGCGCGGCGGCAAGACCATCTGGCACGCCAGCCACCAGAGCGGCCGCGACGTCGATCTGATCTTCTATAGCGTCGACGAGAAGGGCCGCTCGCTGGCGCCGCCCGAGGTCGAGATGGTCCACTACGACGGCAACGGCGAGCCCTTCATCCCGCGCCACATGCAGGAGACCGGCTACGAGGAGCCGACCTGGACCAAGCGACGCTTCGACGACGCGCGCAACTGGGCCTTGGTCGAGGCGCTGCTGTCCGACCGCGCGACCCGAGTGCAGTGGATCTTCGTCAGCAACAAGCTCGAGCTGCGCCTGCTCGCGTGGGCCGAGCGGCACGATCGGCCGCGCTGGGTGATCGAGTACGCCCGCGAGGTCATGAAGCAGCCCTCCGCCAACGCTCCGCACGACGACCATTTCCACGTGCGGCTGTACTGCTCGCGCGCCGATCGAGAGCTCGGTTGCGTGGATACCGGGCCGATCTGGCAGCACGAGAAGAAGAGCTACAAGTACGCAGGACCGGAGCGCTACGAGCCCGCGCTGACCAAGGCCCTGCTCGGGCGGCCGCTGTATTTTCTTCACTGAGACTCGGCGCATCGGGCCAGCTGCTCGATCCCGCTCAGGCGAGCCAAAGCAGTTGACAGCCTGGAAGCGCAAACGCGACGCTCAGTGCCGTTGAAGCGCCTAGGCGAATACGAGCTTCTGAGAAAGATCGGCGCGGGCGGCATGGCCGAGGTCTGGATGGGCCGTCGCGGCGCGCTGGCGGGTGCGAGCAAGGCGGTGGCGATCAAGCTGCTCGCCCGCGACGTGCTCGACGATGACAACTACCGGCAGATGTTCATCGAGGAGGCGCGGCTGTCGATGCTGCTGACCCACTCGAACGTCGTGCAGGTGTTCGACGTCGGCGAGAAGGACGGCGAGTGCTACATGGTCATGGAGTGGGTCGACGGGCTGAACCTGTCGGAGCTCGCTCGCAAGATGGTGGGGCAGGGCGAGAAGCTGTCCACGGTCGTGGCCGCCCACGTGATCGGTGAGGTGCTGCGCGGGCTCGCGTATGCCCACGGCCTCCACCACGACGGCAGCAAGGCGACGATCGTGCATCGCGACGTCTCGCCGCAGAACGTGCTCGTGTCGGTCTCGGGCGAGGTCAAGCTGGCCGACTTCGGCGTCGCTCGGCTGGCTCGCGAGGAGACCTCGGGCCTGCATGTGAAGGGCAAGCTCCGCTACATGGCGCCGGAGCAGCTGCGCGGGCGCTCGCGCGAGCCCACCGTCGATCTGTACGCGGTCGGGGCGATCCTTCACGAGCTGCTCGAGGGCACGCGCTTTCGTCAGTCGCGAGACGAGGGTGACCTCTACGCGATGGTGCTGAGCGGCGAGTATCCGCCGCTGAGCGGCGACGTGCCGCCCGTGCTGGTGCGGCTGCACGCGGCGCTGCTCGAGCCGGATCCCAAGCGGCGCATCCAGAGCGCCGACGATGCGCTGGAGCTGCTGTACAGCTGGTCGGGCTATCGCAACAGCTCGGTCGAGCTCGCGCGGATCGTTCGCAAGTGGATCGGCGTGGCTGCGCCGCGCTCGGGCATCTTGCAGAGCGACATCGTCGCGGCGGTGCGGACCAGCCCGATCGATCGCGATCGCGATCGAGAAGAAGGATCGAGCGCGGCCGAGACCCTCGATGCGCCGACTCGGCAAGCAGGTGGGCGCGCGTCGTCATCGGGGCCGGTGGCGGCCGACGCGGTGAGCACGGCGATGGAGCCGATCGAGAGCGGGCCGCTCTCGGATCGCGGGGCGACGCAGAC
Source organism: Enhygromyxa sp. (assembly GCA_035538075.1). GTDB lineage: Bacteria > Myxococcota_A > Polyangia > Nannocystales > Nannocystaceae > Plesiocystis. The sequence goes on along the minus strand of DATLLB010000037.1, from coordinate 236 downwards.
GCGGACCTTCGCGGAGACCGCTCCGGACACCGAGGCGACCACGCTGATCGGGGAGCAGACGCCCGCACAGCGGCGCTCGGGGTCTGGGCTGTTGATCGGCGGCGCGATGGCGCTGGCGCTCTCGTTTGGGGTGTTCGGGCTCGGGTTTCCGCTCAGCTGGTGGGGTGGGGGAGCGGCGCAGGTCATCGAGGCGCAGGGCGAGGACGCGGCCAAGGTCGAGGAGCTTGCCAAGGTCC
>DATLLB010000036.1:0-3093 GCA_035538075.1 Enhygromyxa sp. | reverse complement strand
GCTTGGCCGCGGACGCCCGCGAGGTCGGGGTCACGCACGGGCTCGTGACCCACTACTTCGGGACCTTCGCCAACCTCGTGCGCGAGGTGTTCGCCCGCCGCAACCGGCTGGCCGCCGCCGCCGTGCTCGAGCAGCTCGTGGCTTTGCGCGAGCATCACGATCCCGGCGTGCTCGTCCGCCTGGCGATCGACTTCGTGACCGACGAGGTCCGTGCGCGCCTGTTTCTGTGGCTGCGCTTCAACGATCCCGGCGGCGGAGCCGGACAAGGCGCCAACCTGCTGCGCGTGCTGATCGACGCGATCGAGCGCGAGCTGCCGCGCCTGCTCGGCGATCGCTCACCACCTTCGCGCGAGACGATCGAAGACGTCGTGCTGCTGACGCTCGCGGCCGGGCACGGCTACGCGATCGGCAAGCGCCCTTGGCTGCGCGGTCTCGGACGCGACGACGAAGCCGCGGCCGACGAGGCGTTTCGACGCACGCTCCTGCGCGCGGTCCAGCGCCTGGTCGAGCCGGCCTGATTCAGCTGCCGATCACCAGCAAGCAGGGGCCGGCGATCCGAACAGCCCGCAGCGCGGCTCGCTCGAGCTGACCAACATGACCATGGAGACTTCGAGCAGGGCGACACCTCGTTCGTGCCGCCGAGCCGGCCAAGTAGCCTGACGCGAGCTCAATCCGTCGCGTTCGGCGAGAGCCGCTCGTTGCAGAAGCGCTCGAACTGGACACTCGTGTCCGTTCGTGGATCATCGAGTCATGCAGTCGTGGCGCCGGAGCGCGTGGAGCCTGAGCCTGAGCCTGGTGATCGTGAGCGGCTGCAAGGGCGACGTCGATCAGCCAGCCGCCGATCCACTCGACGATCCTTGGGTCAACGCGATCGACACCGGTGACGAGGAGCCGGTCGTGGCCGCCAGCGAGCCGGTCGGCGCTGGCACCCAGAGCCCACCGCCGACGGTCGCGCAAGCGGGCTCGCGCCCCGCAGCTCAGGTGGTGGCTACGCCATCCAAGGACGATGCCGAGTCCATCGCGACTGCTCGCAGCAAACCGGCGACGGTACCCGAGCCACCGACCGATGACGCGCCGGCCGTCGACGAGCAACCCGAGCAGCCCGCACCCACGCCCGTCGCCGAGCCGACGTCGGTCCCTACCGCCGAGCCGGCCAAGCCCGCGAGCCCGCCTCCCATCACCAGCGCCGACTTTCACGGGAGCTACCGCTACGCCGGCGGCAACGCGCAGCGTGAGGATCTCGAAGCTGCGATCGAAGCCACCGTCACCCAGCTGGCCAAGGCCATCCAAGGGATCGCTCGCAAGCGCCTGACTCAGGCCAACCCGGTCGACAGCAGCGTCGAGATTGTCGTCGCTGGCGACGAGATCACCACGACGTTCGAGTCGGGCTTCCACGTCACCTGTGTGATCGACGGCGCCACGGTCAAGACGACCGGCATCGATGGTGAGAAGCTCGCGGTGCGGGTCCGCTCGAAGGGCAGCAAGCTCGTCCAGCACATGCAGGGCAAGGACGGAGCCAGGACCATCGTCTACGTGCTCTCGGCGGACCGCAACAAGCTGACCGTCCACCACAAGATCACCGCCGATCGCTTGCCGGAGCCGCTGACGTACCAGCTAACCTACTCGCGCAAGTGATCTCGTGGTCGGCGTCGCCGGCTAGGGCGTGCAGTTGAAGCTGGCTTCCCGCTCGATCGCACACGGCGACTCGGGGCCGCCTTCCAGGTACGAAGCATACTCCTCGCACGTGAGCGCAGCGGAGCACACGCTGAGGGCGTACATCGCCTCCACGCACTCCCCGGTGACCTCCTGATAGCCGTCGACGCAAGCCTGCGTGCACTCGGGATACGGAAACACGCAGGCGGCGAAGCGCTCGCAACCGTCCGCGCAGGCTTGCTCGATCATTTCGGGGCTGATGTCGCTGTCGCCATCCCCGTCACCATCCCCGTCGCCATCGCCATCCCCGTCACCATCGCCATCCCCGTCACCATCGCCATCCCCGTCGCCATCGCCATCGCCATCCCCGTCGCCATCGCCGTCCCCGGTCGTGTCCGCATCGCCCTCTGAACCACTGCTGTCCTCCGCCTCGGCCTCGCTCCCCGGTCCCTCGTCATCCGTGCAGGCGAGCACGGTCAACGAGAGGCCAAGGGTCAGCGCAATCCGAGCGGTCACGAGATTTCGAATCGTCATGCTCGAGTTAATGGCCCGCCCTCGACGAACGGCAAGCGCATCGATCCGCGAGCTTTCTCGTCGTATTTCGAGGCGTTGCGAACGGCGACGGCTAGCCGACTAGCCGTCGCCCGAGCGTCCTACTTCAAGATCCGAAACAGATTGGTGTAGTCGTCGGTGAACACCGGGAAGTCCGGCTGCGCCGGGATCAACTGCGCCGCCGTCTTGATCGGCTTGGCCTCGAGCAGCGCCTGGTTGCGCGTGACGATGATCTGATCGGTGGTCGCCAACCAGTACGTCGGCCCGTTCTCGTCGACTTCCGGAATGTCCTCCACCCACACCGCAGTCATCCCGTGCTCGGCCGCGAGCCGCTCGACCACCGGGAGAATGTCGATGTAGCGGTTGGTCGCCTGAAACACGATCGCGCCGTCGGGCTTCAGGTGCCTCATGTACGCAGCCATCGCCTCGCGCGTGATCAGGTGCATCGGGATCGAATCGCCCGAGAACGCGTCGATCGCCAGCACGTCATAGCCGCGCGGCTCCTCGCGCTCGAGCGCCAGCCGTCCGTCGCCGACCACGACCTCGACGGTGCCGGGCATGTCGGAGAGGAACGTGAACTCCTCCCACGCGACCTCGACGACCTGCGGATCGAGCTCGTAGAAGACCATCGTGTCGCCCTCGCGTCCGTAGACCGCCAGCGCACCGGCACCGAGCCCAATCACACCGATCGTGCGCGGGCCGTCGTCCGGCAGGCTCGCGAACAGCCGCCCATAGCCGCTGGTCGGTCCGAAGTAGCTCGACGCGGCCCGCCGATTGTCCTCGCCGAGCAGCTGCCCGCCGTGCTTGATGCCGCCGTGATACATGGTCCGGTACGGCGCCGGCTCGTCGTAGTCGCGGGTCCGGATCACGCCATAGAAGTTGCGCGTC